>JBIPOY010000338.1:0-4072 GCA_044378705.1 Saprospiraceae bacterium | reverse complement strand
AGGAAGTATCCACGCTGACGCATTTGGTTTTTAAAATTATTGGCGGTACGTAAGGCAAGGGTAGAGTCGTACACCGCTGGTCGCTCGGCTTGTTTGAGCAGAATCCATTGGGCAAATTTTGACTTCCGATCTTTGTACCGGTTGAACAACCACAACCGCGTGTAGAAAAGCCGCAGGTTCCTCGTATTGGGTTTCTGGCGGTACAGTGGCGCCAATTCATCTGAAACTGCTGTTTTAGCGCTAAAGCTGAGTTTTTTTTCAGCTTTTATTTGTAGGGTATTGCGCACCAACAAGCGCTCGCCGCGAGACGCGTCAAGGCTATGGGTGACGTTGCAGGATGTTTGCAAAAAAAGGCAAAATACCAAAAAGGGTATGCCATACGCAAAGAACCGCAACCCCAAACGGGCTGTGTTTATAAAAAAAAGTAACATGAGGTCGAAACAGTTGAAGTACTAACGCTCCCGCTGTTCCTGCAAAAGTCGGGAAAAATCATTGGGTTTACAACTCTCCCTCACATTCACTGCCGTGTATTTCGATGCATGTACGCAAGTAGGTGCTCAAAATATTTTACTTTTGCGGTAAACGTCGCTGCGTTTCGTCAACTACAGGGATTGACGGACAAAAAAAGCAGGCGGGTACTGGCGTGATTTCACACAATCAAACAAAATTCATTGCCGCTCTTGGCGTAAAGAAATATCGACTGCAACACAGAAAATTTGTTGTGGAAGGCGAAAAGATGGTGGGCGAGTTGCTTGGCCAAAAGCATATCAAGGTATCCGCGATTTTCGGCCTCGAACGGTGGGCAGTAGCATACGCTGATTTGCTGGCGCCCCAATCAGCTGTTTTCAGTACCGTCACAGAAGCTGAACTCGGCAAAATATCTGCTTTGGCAACGCCCAACGCGGTGCTGGCCATTGCAGCCATACCCGAGGAACCACTGGACACGTCTCTTCCAGGCTTGCAGTGGTGTTTTTATCTCGACGGCATTCAGGACCCCGGCAACATGGGCACCATCTTGCGCATCGCTGATTGGTTTGGCTTTCCTGCCGTATTTTGCTCTCCTGATTGCGCCGATGTGTACAATCAAAAGGTGGTTCAAGCGAGTATGGGCGCTGTTTTTAGGGTCAAATGTTGGGAGACACCGCTCAATACCCTGTTGGAATACCTGCCCGATCTACCGGTCGCCGGGGCTGTTTTAGGGGGGGGAAACGTGTTTGAAATGGCGCTTCCAACGCACGGTTTGCTGGTCATTGGCAATGAAGCTCGGGGTATTTCACCCGAGATCGCTCCATTACTGACACACCGAATTACCATTCCCCGCCATCCCAATGGCAGGGCTGAATCGCTGAATGCAGGCGTTGCCGCCGGCATTTTAGCGGCGATTTGTGCCAGTGGTCGTTTTACAGGGCATCTGCGTCGATGAAACATAGTATGGACACCCCTTTTAGTGCGTACTTTTGTGTTGATTTTTTTAGCCCCTATTACCCAACAAATACCTTTGTACTAAAAATCTTTTTTCATCCATAATTTTCGCAACCATGATTGACTTTCGCAAATACCTTCCACTGATCTTACTCGCCTTGGGGGCCATGATGGTTTTCAGCATGTGTGGCACCTACAACACGACCATACAAAAAGACGAGGGTGTTAAAGCCGCTTGGTCACAGGTAGAAAACCAATACCAACGCCGCGCCGATCTGATCCCCAACCTCGTCAATACCGTGAAAGGGTACGCAGACTTTGAAAAATCAACCCTAGAAGCGGTAATACAGGCTCGCGCCTCTGCTACTCAGGTCAAAATTGATCCCAACAACCTCAACCCAGAGTCTATTCAGCGTTTTGAACAGGCACAACAAGGCCTGTCGGGCGCCCTCGGCCGACTGCTGGTGGTCACAGAGAACTACCCTGATCTGAAGGCCAATCAGAATTTTCTCGACCTACAGAAACAACTGGAGGGTACCGAAAATCGCATTTCGGTGGAACGTAAAAACTTCAACGAGGCGGTACAGGATTACAACGGGCACATCCGTCGTTTCCCGACCAATTTGCTCGTCGGCATGTTTGGATTTTCCGCAAAAGGATATTTTCAGGCACTCCCTGGCAGTGAAAAGGCCCCGGAAGTGAAGTTCTAGTGCCTGCTGTAGTAGTAGTTATGTTTTTTATTGCCACTGGTTGGGTCACTATTGTCCACCCTTTTACCCTTCAATCGTATGCTGTTTACCAAAGAAGAAGAAGCGCGTATAGCCTCGGCCATTCAGTTGGCAGAACAGGGAACCAGTGGTGAGATCCGCTTGTTTGTAGAAGATTTTTGCCTGCGTGACCATCCGGTGGAACGCGCTGCAGAAGTTTTTGATCTTTTTGGTATGTTCCACACCAAAGAACGGAATGGCGTATTGATCTACTTGGCCGAAAAAAGTCGCCACTTGGCCATTTGGGGCGATTCCGGTATCCATGAGCGCGTCGGTGGCACATTTTGGGAACAAGAAAAGCAATTGATGCGAGAACACCTTCAACGCGATGAAGCGGCCGAAGGTGTGTGTAAAGCCATTGCCCTGATGGGTGCCCGACTGCAAGCGTTTTTTCCTGCGGATCCTAACGACAACGAGAATGAACTTCCCGACGAAATTATTTATGGTTGAGCAACTCAAATCCCCGGGATATTCCTACCGAAAGTGGGCCATGGGTATTCTTTGGGCATTCCTTTGCCTGACAACGCCCATTTTTGCGCAAAAAGACGACGAACTGTTTCCGCCAAAGCCGGAACCGGCAGTGTATGTACACGACTATGCCGGCTGGTTGGCGCCCGAAGAAAAAAGTATGCTGGAGCAAAAACTCCGGGCTTACCACGACTCCACGACCACGCAGATCGTGGTGATGATTCGCCCCGACATCGGCGATTACGACAAGTCTTCTTACGCCTTTGAATTGGGCAAAAGATGGGGCATCGGGCGTGCCGACAAAGACAATGGCGTGGTGATGCTCGTCAAAACAGAAGCGCCGGAACGCGGAATATTCATCGCAACCGGATATGGAACCGAAGGGGCACTGCCCGATATTACCGCAGGACGTATCATTCGAAACACCATGGGCCCTTATTTCCGGGCACAACAATACGCCCGGGGTATTGATGCCGGTATCAACGACATTATTCAAGCGCTTTCCGGCGAATTCAGTGCCGAACAGTCCAAACCCATGGGCAAAGGCGCCGGAATCGTCACCGTGCTTTTCATCGCCCTCTTCTTTTTTGTGGTGGTGGGTTCCATCGTATATCGTTTGCGCAAATTCGGCCAATGGATATCCCAAGATGGGAGTCACAATGTAGGCCGCAGGGGATACCATGGAGGGGGCTGGATGGGTGGCGGCGGTTTTGGTGGTGGAAGCAGCGGCGGTAGTGGCTGGGGCGGCGGTGGTGGTGGAAGTTTTGGCGGCGGTTCTTTTGGCGGCGGCGGTGCCGGGGGCGACTGGTAAAAGACTAGAAAAAAACAACGATGCCCACAAGCAAGCAAGGTTTATGGCACACACAAAGGCCCAATACAGGGTGTTTTTTTAGTAACTTAGGCAGTTGTTTTTTATATAATGTCGCATTGTTAGGTCTTTTTTGAACAAAAAAAAGACTGTTTCCCCGCAGCCAGTTACTTTTGCAGGTATTGATACAATACCTCTTCCCAACCCGAGATATCCCTGCATGGCTACGAGAAAACGCGGACAATTGAGTATGAACTTCGACAGTGAAAGGGTATCCAAGCTCTTTGGCATTTTCTTCCTTTTTCTGTCGTTCTACTTTCTCATCGCTTTTACATCCTATTTTTTCACCTGGGAAAACGACCATGATGTGGTGTTCCGTTTTTCGTGGGAAATGTTTTTGGCCGATGTCCCGGTGGACAACTGGCTTGGTCGTTTGGGCGCCTTTACAGCAGATTCGATCATTTATTGGGGTTTTGGCATCGCCTCTTATGGTTTTGTCTACTTGCTGTACAAGTTTGGGCTGGCACTGATCCGCCGATTGCCCATTGGCTATTTGGGGGTTACCTTCCAGCGAACGGTTATTTTCATGGTCATTGTTTCCATCGTA
>JBIPOY010000337.1:0-4082 GCA_044378705.1 Saprospiraceae bacterium | reverse complement strand
GGACCCATTGAATGAAAATATCCTGTACGTAATGAGCGCACCCGCCCTGCGTTCTACCGATGGTGGCAACACATGGGAAGATATTTCCAATACACATGGTGATTACCACAATCTCTGGATCAATCCGAAGAACTCCAAAAATATGATTATCGCCGATGATGGGGGGGCAGCTATTACCTTCAATGCTGGAAAATCCTGGAGTTCCCAAGACAATATGCCCACCGCTCAACTGTACAGGATCAATGTAGACAATCAATTCCCCTACAGAATTTATGCAGGTCAGCAAGACAACTCCTCTGTTTCCATTGCCCATCGGGCCTTTGGAAGCGGCCACATCACCACCGACAATTGGACGTATTCTGCGGGTGGCGAAAGTGCTTTTTTAGCTTTCAATCCGGATGACCCACGGTATGTGGTTGGCGGCAGTTACCAAGGAACCATTGAGGTATTGGACACCAAAGCGCTGGCCGCAACCAACATCATGGCCGCACCAATTCAGTATTTGGGTCGAGATGCCAAAGACATCAAGTACCGCTTCAATTGGAATGCTCCGATCGTATGGTCGAAACACGAGCCCGGTACGTTTTATCATGGTGCACAATATGTATTGCGCACCAGTGATATGGGCAAAACCTGGACTGAAATATCGCCCGATCTAACCCGTAATGAAAAGGAAAAACAAGGGAAAGGTGGCGGGCCTTATACCAATGAGGCCGTAGGGGCAGAAAATTATGGAACGCTGGCCTATATCGTTGAATCACCACACGAAAAAGGCGTTATCTGGACTGGTAGTGACGACGGTTTGGTACATATCACAAAAGATGGCGGCAAAAATTGGGTGAATGTGACACCAAAAGGGCTACAAGAGTGCCTAATCAACGCCATTGAGGTGTCACCACACGACAATGCAACTGCCTATATCGCGACCACCCGCTACAAATTCAACGACCATACCCCCGGCTTATACAAAACCACCGATTATGGCAAATCCTGGGTAAAAATAACAAACGGGATTCCCAACAATGCCTTTACAAGGGTCGTCAGAGAGGATGAGCGACAAAAGAATCTGCTGTTTGCCGGGACAGAATTGGGGCTCTATGTTTCTTGGAACGGTGGTAAGGACTGGTCTTCTTTTCAGTTAAACTTACCGATAGCGCCCATTACGGATTTAAAAATACACCAAGGTGATTTGATTGCTGCTACATCCGGAAGATCATTTTGGATCCTTGACGATGTAAGTTTAGTGGAACAATATAAAAAAGATTGGAAGGGGCTCACGATTTTTAAGCCTGAAAGTGCTTTTTTGGCCAACGGAAGAAGTGAATTGGATAAAACGGATGCTGATTTTTCCGGTTCTACCTCAACAGAGGGCGTAAATCCTGCGAATGGTATAGTGCTGTATTATCATCTGGAAGGCGTTTCCAAAGACACCAATATTTCCCTTGAAATCAGAGACGAGGCAGGTAATTTGGTCCGCAGGTTCAGTTCCCGGAAAGATAGTTTGTATAAAAAATGGGACGGTGGCCCTTCGGAAGAGCCTGTATTATCAACCAACAATGGGCTCAACAGATTCGTCTGGAATATGCGCTATCCTACTTTGCCGGGTATTCCGGATGTCTATTATGAATGTAGTTATGGGGGCCACAAAGCTACTCCCGGAAAATATATGTTTACCCTGACATTGGGTGGACAGCAGGCTTCTACTACTGCAGAAATATTGTCTAATCCATTGTATATCAATGATTTATTAAATTACAATGCCTATCATCGGGTGATGTTGGAAATGGAAAAAGAGTTTACCCAAATGCACCAAATGGTGAATACCATTTTCGCCAAAAAAGAACAATTAGAGCAGTTGCTGCAATCCATTCCCCCAGAGGCACCATTCAAGCCAATTCGGGTAGAAGGGGACGCCCTCGTAAAAAAAATGAAGACTTGGGACGAAGCCATGGTACAACGAAAATCGAAAGCCTACGATGATGTCGAGAATTTTCCGAATAAGTTCACGGCCAACTACATTTTTCTCATCAACCAGACCGAAAGTGATATTCCAGTGGTAAACAACCCTTCTTTTGAGCTAAAAAAAGCCTTAGACGCTGAATGGGCTATTTTGAAAGCAACGGCAACAAGAATACTAGAAAATGATGTTCCGGCACTCAATAAAAAGTTATTTGATTTGGGTATTGGGGGAATCTGGAAAAATTGATGGCTATTTTGGTGTGGCAATTAAATCCGTACATCCTGTATCAGAAATTAGCCTTTCATAATTCGTCATATCAACTCTTTGATTCGTAGCCGAATCAAAGAGTTGATAATTGAACTTCTGAAAAAAATCGAAAAAGTATTGGAAAGTAGTGTTCGATTCAGCCATAAGATACTTTGAAATTTCAAATATTATCACGGGCTTAAAGCGGGCAATGGTAGTCTCTGACCCCTTTAATACTTTATATTCGTGGCCATCGGTATCGATTTTAATATAATTAATCCGGTCAATTTTGTTTTCCTGAACAAAATCATCCAAGGAAATGGCGCTTATACCCGTGGTATCCATGACGGCACCCAGGTGTATTTCGTGGACCGGTGTACTTTTAGAACCATCCACCTTCCAGCTACTGTATGCTTGGATATCTGGCTGCTGCGCCGATTCATCTGAAACAAAGGCGTTGACAACCGTTATCCGCTCTGCCAAAGTCGGATTCAAAGAGAGGTTTTTCATTAATTTTCCCAAGGCATACTGCGTTGGCTCAAATGCATACACCCTTCCTTGGGGCACTTTTTGAGCAAATTGAAGTGTCATGCTACCTATATTGGCACCAATGTCCAGAATAACATCCCCCGGTTTTTCTTGATAATATTGATTGTTAAACACATGCTTTTGGAAATTACCAAACATATAAAGAGAAAGTTCTATTCCCTCCGACAGATCCACTTGGTATCGGATACCACTTCTTTCAATGACCCTTTTATCACTTCCTATGAAGAACGTGATCCATGCGTTCAATATTCGGGCAATGCTAATCTTTGTTTTGGTCGACAATTGTAAGGTAAACATTTAATACTACTAATTTAATTTAATGATTTTTTTTTGAGTTTGCAATAAACGAAATTTTCCGATATCTTTGTAAAAAAGATTGCATGACATTCGTTGACATCAAAAATGACGTTGCATTTCGCAAGATATTTGGCAACGAACATAAGACGGCTCCGCTGATTTCCTTCTTAAACGCCGCCTTGGAGCTGATGGGAGATGAACGGGTTGTAGATGTGACACTCATTAACCCCAATTTGCTCCCACGATTAAAAGGGGAAAAAGCGACTATTCTCGACGTGCGGGCAACCGACCAAGCGGGAAGGAAATTCGTCGTCGAAATGCAATTGGCAGATAAAAGGGGATTCGATAAAAGGGTACAGTACTACCTCACCCGAGATTATTCCATGCAGATAAACAGCGGGGAAGACTACCAACTGCTGAATCCGGCCTATTTTATTGGTATTCTGAATTTTCCTTTTGGGACCGATACAGACTACCATACCCGGCATTTAATATTAAACAAATCGACCAATGAACACCTCCTAAAAGATGTTCAATTCTCTTTTATCGTGTTACCACAGTTTACCAAAGACATTCATGAATTAGAGACCCCAATTGACAAGTGGACTTATTTCCTCAAGCATTCCGAAGAACTACGGATGGTTCCAGAGTTTGCCAACGAAGACAACGGGTTAAAAACTGCTTTTATGGAGGCTGATAAGTATCAATGGACCAAAGATGAATTAATTTCTTACGACAATGTTTTCATTAAAGTGCAGGATGAGCGGGGCGAGCGAGAATTAGCGTTAGAAAAGGCCGAAGCGGCGGGAATGGAGAAGGGAATGGAGAAGGGAATGGAGAAGGGAATGGAGAAGGGAATGGAGAAGGGAATGGAGAAGGGAATGGAGAAGGGAATGGAGAAGGGAAAAAACGAAATGATACTGGAGTTAATAAAAGAAGGCTTAACTATACCACAGGTTGCGAAATATTCAAAAAAAAGTATTCAAGAAATTATCAAAATTTTGGAAGACAACAACAAGTAGTAGTGTAG
>JBIPOY010000336.1:0-4090 GCA_044378705.1 Saprospiraceae bacterium | reverse complement strand
CAAAGAAAACAAAGTTGCAACCATTCAGTTTAAAAACGACGATATGGCAGAACGCCGAATCGTGCTAAAATTTGCGAAATTACAGGTGCTTTCCTAATCGCTTTACAACCTGATGATACCCATTCGGCTGCCCTAACAGGCAACACAGCATACCTAAACGTCCGCTGTCGCCCTTTTGTAATCCCATAAGTAGGTCTATACTTTTTTGACCGTCCAGGGGACTATCACCATGCCCGAACTCATATTGTTCTTTGAAATGACTGAAAAATGTTTACATCATGGCGAAGTGATCTATTGGGTCATGACGTTCATCGGCAGCTATACAGCATCAGACCCACCTGATTCGTTCCATATTTCAAGAGAAAATATCGATTCGAATTGACAACATGGAAAGATACCGAAAAAATATGCTGTTTAAACGGTTACACTCCGACAAATGAAGTAGCTCAAATGAATAATATTCCTAACCTATTATCTCTAACATTTGAATTGAATCATGACAAATATTCATACCGCTCACACCATTCCAAGAGGCACACAAAAACTACCCCATAGACTGGTTCGAATCTTAGCTAGTCTGCTGTTGATACTTTTTGGGGCCGGATCAGGCCTTGGTCAATCCCACCACTTTGGTACCTGGAATATCCTGAATATTAAATACACTATCAATGCGAAGTGGAGCCTGTTTGGCGAAGGACAAGTGCGTTCATTGGGGTTCTATCAGGAGTATTACTACCATGAATTCAAAGGTGGAGTTCTGTATAAAATCAATCCCAATACCAATATCGGACTGGCAATCGGCGACTACGATACCTACCAAGAGGGTGGAATTTTTTTATTGCCCAAAACAAACAACGAATTCAGAATTTGGCCTCAACTTATTGTCATACAACCCTTTCACAAACTAAAAATTGAACACCGATACCGATCTGAATTTCGATATACCAGCAATGGTTACCGCAACCGATTCCGATACAGACTCGCGTTGTATTACCCATTCGGAAAAGAACGAAATGGCTATCGCCATTTTCAGATCAGTGTCGGCGATGAATTGTTTTTTTCAAACAAAGGCACCTATTTTGAAAGAAATAGGCTGTCATGTTCTGTGAACTACAAAATTTCAAAAAACACATCGTTTCTGGTCGGCTACATGTACCAATTTGATTACAAATTAAGCAGCCAACTTGCTCGAGACTTCCTCCAATTGGGCGTTTTTACTGAATTTTACAAGAAAAAAAATGCCTGACTACGATTGGATCGTGCACGTGAAAAAAATAGCCGTTTTTGGTCTCCCCCCTTACGACCACTTAAATTGGTGCCAAGACGCTTAATATAAGCCGTAACTGCGCCGTAACCTTTCCAAAATAGTATCCTCTAGGTTATTTTCGCCGTTTTACATCCATTTTTCATCGTTTCGAGAGGGTGAGCGGAAACATCCGTACCCCGATTTCCATCCACTTCTTGTCCCACCCACTTCTATATTGGTATATTCCGTTTGTTTGGCATGTTGTTTGGCATGTTATAACAAAATATAAAATAAATGAGCGCTGCCCCATTGAAAACACCCCTCCTGCCCATTCGACTTCTTGCGTGTATATTATTTATACTTTTCTGGACGGGAACAGGTATTGGCCAAAACCGCGCGCTTGGAAGTTGGAGTATCCTCAACCTAAAATATAGCCTCAATGAAAAATGGAGCATCTTTGCCGAAGGACAATTGGGTTCACTGAAATTTTACGACGACTTTTACTTTCATGATCTCAAAGGCGGGGTATCGTATAAAATAAACAAAAATGTCCATGTTACATTGGTCGCCGGCGACTACGATACCTTCCGAGAGGGGGGTAATTTTGTGTTGCCCAGGGTCAACAACGAATTCCGGATCTGGCCCCAGCTTATCGTAATGCAGCCTTTTCACAAATTCAAAGTGGAACACCGCTACCGGACAGATTTCCGATTCACCAGCAATGGATACCGCAACCGATACCGGTACCGGCTTTCACTGTTTCTCCCCCTGGGCAAGGAAAAAAACGGGTACCCACATTTTCAGCTCTGTGTAGGGAACGAATTGTTCTTTACCGACAAAGGGCCCTATTTTGAAAGAAACAGGGTGTTGTGCTATTTTAACTGCAAAATTTCAAAAAATACGGCCTTGTTGGCCGGGTTTATGCACCAATTTGATTACAAATTGACGAAACAATCGTCGCAAGACTACCTACTATTGGGCGTGTTTACGGAAATATTACACAAAAAACAACCCTGACATCCCCCCTCCTCGAAATATTCCCATCACTTTTATCACTGTCTATTCAACGCACCCCTTGCAATTGTGCTACAAAAACCGTTAATTTAGTAGTACGATTGGGTAAGCACTCCATGGTGTCCCCTAGGTAGTTGCCCGTTGTGAACATGTAAACACCTTTCCTATGTAACAATCTATAACCCTTGATGAACCACAGAAACACCCCCTTTTTGCGATTACTACTGCCTTTTGTACTCGGAATAGCTTTGGGTAGTTGGTGCGACAATCGGCCAGAATGGATGGGCTGGCTGCTTGGCGCCACCGTCTTTTCTTCCCTTTTTTTTGCCATTCGCCGCTACCGTTATCGCGACCGATGGTTTTTCGGAGCAAATTTGTACACCTGTCTGTTTTTAACGGGATACTGTTTGGTTGTAGCCCACCATGAGCTACGGATACCCAACCATTTTAGCGCACGGTTGTCTTCGGGCCGCTACTTCGTATGCACCGTTTATGAAGCCGCCTCCCACGGTACAAAAACAAAAATTCCGGTACGGGTGGAAGCCATGGGGCCGTCACCGGACTCCTTGTCGCCGGTATCGGGAAATGCGCTGCTCTTTCTTGACCCGGGCCCCACCACAGACGCTATTCACTATGGCGACCGGCTGGGTATCCACGGCTCGTTGATGGCTACCGAGCCGCCCAAAAACCCCAACGCATTTGATTATCAACGATATTTACACTATAAAAGAATTCATTATCAATGCTTTGCAAAGTCAGATTCGTTGCTATTGCTATCCTCCGGACACGGGAATATCCTGTGGCGGAGCGCGTATGCTTGTCGGGATCACTTGCTCTCTCTGCTACAAAAACACTTCCCAACGCAAGATGAGTACGCCGTAGCTTCCGCGTTGCTGCTGGGCTACCAAGACGATCTTTCCGATGAACTTCGGACTGCATACGCGGAGACGGGCTCCATGCACGCCCTTGCCGTGTCGGGATCACACGTCGGTATGTTGTACATGGGGTTGTTGTTTTTGACCCAGCGGCTTCGTTTGCGAGGGCGGTGGAGGCTACTTGAAACGGCCTTTATCCTGCTGACCATCTGGGGCTTTACCCTGTTGACAGGGGCGACAGCCTCGGTTTTGCGGGCCTCGGTGATGTTTAGCACCTATCTTTTGGGAAAGGCCTTTTGGCGAGAAGCCTCTGCCTGGAACGTACTGCCAGCTTCTGCTTTTGGGCTGTTGTTGATGAATCCGTACTTCCTGTTTGACGCAGGTTTTCAACTCTCTTATACCGCTGTCGCCGGAATGGTTTTTTTCTATCCACGTCTGTACAAACTGTTTCCTCCAGGCCCGCGTTGGCTGGACGAGGGTTTGAAGGTATTGTTGGTAGGGGTATCCGCCCAATTGGGTACGTTACCGCTGTCACTCTTTTATTTCAACCAATTTCCCGTCTATTTTTGGCTTGCCGGGTGGTTGGTCGTGCTGGGTGGCGCTATTTTTCTTTGGGGAGGGGCCGTGCTGATTCTCCTTGATACCGTGTCACCCACCCTCGCCCATTGGCTTGGATTGATATTATACGGTATGTTACAGTGGCTCAACAAAGCCATCCTATTCATTCAAAATTTACCGGGAAGTGTCGTATCCGATGTCTGGATTCCCGGTTGGGTGGTAGCTGCCTTGTATGGTTGTCTCATGCTGTTGGGGTGCCTGTTGGTGTGGCGAAAAGGGCGGTGGTTGATCGGCTTCCTCGGCGTGATGTGCCTGCTGGGCATATACCGCATCGGTAGCCTTTCCCAAAAACAAACCCAACGCACCATCGTGGTGTACAACGTACCGAAAAAAATGC
>JBIPOY010000335.1:0-4102 GCA_044378705.1 Saprospiraceae bacterium | reverse complement strand
GCGCCTTCGTGCAAGATATCACCACCTTTTTTGCAGAAAAAAAATGGCACGGAGAATTCCTGCTCAACCTCATGGAAAAATACCAGGCCAGTCCGGAAGTATTGTTCCAGCGCTTCAATGTGCTGACCAAAGACTTTGGCCTCGACAAGGTGTTCTTTCTGCGATTTATCCACGATCTAGACCGCGATAGGTTTGAGATGGACAAAGCATTACACCTCCATAGAAGACACCAACCACACGCCTCCGGTATCAACGAACACTACTGCCGACGATGGCTGTCGCCAACACTCCTGCGTACGTTGCAAGTACATCAACAGGCTTCAGGCGACCATTCCCGGACGATCTCCGGCATCCAAAGAGCGTCATTTCTGCACACCGGCGAAGAGTATCTGTGTATCTCTCTGGCCAAACCCGGTCTCCCAACCATCAACCGAAATGTCAGTGTAACACTCGGTGTGTTGCTCGATGACCAAGCAAAAGAAGCCATTCAGTTCTGGAACGACCCCGCCATTCCGGTTTCGGTTGTCAACAATACCTGCGAACGCTGCCCCCTGACCGACTGCGCCGAGCGCGCGGCTGCTCCCTCTGTTATCCACCGGAAGGACGTCAGAAAAAAAATGATGGATGCCCTGGAGAAGGCAACTGCCCTGTAAGGCAACTACTTAGATGGCGCTTTACGGGCATTTGTGAAGGCCTAAACCGGGCTTTCCATTCAGCCGAAGAAGACCGTTTTCTAGCACAAACCCGCCGGAAACAACGTCTTCCGCAAGATCAAAACTGCCGTCAAGATCAATGTACAGACGTCGAGGAGCCTTTAAAGAACGTCTTATCCGGGTAAATTCCAAAAAACACTTTCAAAGAGGGCGATATTCTGCGTCGGGTAAAAAACAACGGCCAACGTTGGCCCAAAAAAACAGTATTTTTATCGCGAACTTTCGGTTTTTTGGAAATGACGGAACTACAACAACGCAACAAAGCTTTTCTAGATTTTTTGGGCACCCTCAACACTGCCCAACGCGCTGCTGTGGAGAAAACAGAAGGCCCAACGCTCGTCATCGCCGGCCCAGGCACCGGAAAAACCCATATTCTGGCGGCACGCATCGGCAATATCCTACTGAACACCGATGCCCGGGCTCAAAATATTCTCTGTCTCACCTTCACCGATGCCGGCGCAAATGCCATGCGCAAACGACTGGCCACCCAAATAGGCCCCGAAGCCCATCGCGTACCCATTTATACTTTTCACGGCTTCTGCAACCGCGTCATTCAGGAAAATACAGAACTTTTTGGTTCGGGAGACCTAGAACCCTTGACCGACTTGGAACGCATTGAAATCGTGCGGGAGCTCATGACAAAATTGCCGGTTGACAACCCTCTGCGGGCGGGATATAAAGATGTTTTTCAATTCGAAACGCAACTGCGCAACTTGTTCTCTAACATGAAAAAAGAGGGGTGGACGCCCGGATTGGTGCTGAAAAAAACAAATGAATTTCTGCACGGACTGCCCACCAACCCCTCCTATATCTACCAAAAAAAAGCCGGCCGTGCAGAAAAAGGTGATCCTAAATGGGCCGAAATAGAAGCTATTACGGCCAAACTTGAACGCTTGAAATCGGCCGCAGACCTATTTCCCAAGTACCAAACCGCGCTCGAAACGGCAGGACGTTATGAATACGAGGACATGCTCCTCTGGGTAAACCGCGCGTTTCAAAAAAATGAGGCCCTGCTCCGCACCTACCAAGAACGATACCAATACATCCTAGTAGATGAGTTTCAGGACACCAACGGTGCGCAGTTCAACTTGCTCGTTCAATTGCTCAACTTTTGGGATATTCCCAATATTTTCATCGTCGGCGATGACGACCAAAGTATTTACGAATTTCAGGGCGCACGACTGGCCAACCTGCTCAATTTTTCCCAACGGTACCGGGATGGACTGGAAATCATTGTCCTGGAAGAAAACTATCGCTCTACCCAAGGCATCCTTGACGCCGCTACATCCGTGGTGGCGCTCAACAACTTGAGGGCCGTTGCACAACTGGACGGCCTGCAAGACAAAACACTGCAAGCCCATACCCGACAGGCTTCCCAACCCATCCTCCGAATATACCCCAACCGGCTGCATGAACTCACCGATATTGCCGATCGAATAGCAGAAATGATCGCATCAGGGGTTGAACCCTCCGACATCGCAGTGTTGTACAGCCTCCACAAACAAGCCCGACCATTACAGCTCCTGCTGGGCAAAAAAGGCATTCCCTTCCAAACCAAACGCCCGGTAAACATCTTGGAAATACCCAACGTAGCCCATTTCCGGGATTTATTGCGCTATTTACAAGAAGAATTGGCACTCCCCTTTTCCGGAGAACACCGGCTCTTCAGACTCTTTCATGCCGATTTCCTTGAACTTAATACGTTGGATCTGGCCATACTCGCAGCAAAAAGCTCCGAACACCGCCGGACGCAACCACGCAACCTACAGGAATACCCCTCTGAAGATACCCTCGAAAAACAACACCCCGACAATACCCTTCATTGGAGAACGATGCTCTCCGACGAAAGTCTCCTTTTATCCTTGCCACTCACTCAACCCCGTGCTTTGACCTCCATCGGAAGACTGCTCAACCGATGGATCGCCGCAGCCGCCAACCTGCCCCTCCCCCAACTCATTGAGCTGTTGTACAACCAAACAGGCTTGCTCGATTGGACACTTCATCACGAAGACAACGTTTGGCACTTACAAGTACTGCATACCTTTCTGAATGCCGTACCTCCACCGGAAAAAAATCGGCGCGTCACCCGCAACCAAGACGAATCTGATTTGGGCTACTTCCTGCAAATGCTCGATAGCATGGAGCGCAACAACCTCCCCTTGCCACTCCGACAACCCATCGCAACTGAACCCGGCGTACAGTTGCTCACCGCACACGCTGCCAAAGGGCTCGAATTTGAACACGTATTCCTGTTTGATTGCGTGGATGTCGCCTGGGAAAACAACCCCGGAAATACCAGAAGCCAATTTACCCTACCCCCTACCCTCACCCTCTCCGGAGAAGAAGATGCCCTCGAAGCCCGAAGACGCCTGTTCTATGTCGCCATGACCCGCGCCAAACGTGGCTTGTATATCTCTTGTGCACAACTCGAAGACGATGAAAAAAAATCGCTGACCCCAAGTCGGTTCTTGGATGAAACGCTACTGCCTACCATCAACATCACCGTAGCAACAGACCGGCTCCTGGAAACACAAACCATGCTGCTGCTCCAAGCCCCCAAAACCATCCTTAACCTGCCGGAAAAAGCAGTGGTGGATGCCCTCCTGGAACAGTTTTCAATGAGCATCAATGCCCTCAATCGCTACCTCCGCTGCCCGCTCGCTTTTTGGTACGAAGATATCCTAAAAGTACCCGGCACCATGAGCGAAGCTGCCGCTTACGGGAAAGCCATGCATGGCGCCCTTCACCACTTTTTTGATGCCATGAAAATTGAACAGTCCTTTCAATGGCCCGGCATCGCCCAACTGTGGAATATGTTTGCCCTCGAAATGGATCAACTTAAACACCATTTCTCTGAGCACAGCTTTACCCAAAAAATAGCGCTGGGCAACGAATACCTCCGCCGTATCCACCTCGAACAGATACCCTTCTGGCGGAAACGAGCCGTGGTAGAGCGCAAAATTGACAACGTAACCTTTGAAGGCGTGCCGCTGACCGGAAGACTCGACAAAATAGAATGGATAGACCACCATGGCCTGCGCATCGTTGATTATAAAACCAGCAAACCGGAAACCTCTAAAACAGCAGCCCCCAATGACCATCAACCCCTGGGCAGTATCTACTGGCGACAATTGGCATTCTACCAAATATTAGTGGAAAACGCCGGAATTTACCCGGAAAAGGTTGAAAAAACAGCCATTTCATGGCTAGAACCCGATAAAAAAGGAAATTTCCCCATCACTGAAATCATCTTCTCCCCGGATGACATTTCCTTCGTCGGTACCCTGATAAAAGACACCTACACCAAAATTCAACACCGCGAATTCAGTGCCGGTTGCGGGCAAGACGACTGTACTTGGTGCAAAATGCACCGCGATCGCAATCTGAAA
>JBIPOY010000334.1:0-4111 GCA_044378705.1 Saprospiraceae bacterium | reverse complement strand
TGTAACACTCGCCCCAGTAAATATGGAGACACCCTGATTGAATCAGGATGGAAAGACGGCGGTCTCGCTCAAGGGCAAAGATTCCACCGTTTTCTTCACCAGCTTGGTTGCCAGTGTTTTCCAACGCCGTGTTTGGTGGATTTATACACCCAACACGGCGTTTTTTTTCTTTGTCAGTACTTGTTTGTCGGCTAGCACATTCCGTATTTGACGCTCCTACCATCTTGATAGAGAAAGCATTGTGGTCTGGGCTTGTTCACCTGAGGCGGGATTAACGCTACAGCGCGGCTATAATTTCACTACTTTTTTGGTTGTCACCCCGCCTAAACCGTCGCGCAGGCTGATGAAATAGATACCGGATGGCCATTCAGAGGAATTTACCTCGAGTTGCTGTTCCCCTTCGGTGAGGTTTTTCACCCCTTGAACTGCGCGTATTTTTCCGGTCATATCCCTCATTTCCAAGGTAACATCCGTGTTTTGCGCAAGCGAAAAATGTACTTGGAATACATCTTGTACCGGGTTGGGTTGGATGGCAAAAAAGTCAATAGCACCGACCGGTTCCGGAGCCGTGGCTACCGTGAGGTAGGGAGATCGTACCAATTTGTCGAGGTACAATCGGTATTCGCCAGGCGCCAGGGCAAAGGTAGTGGGTACACCCGAAGCCACCAGCAAGGAGTCACCTGTATAGTATTCATACCAGTACCCAATATGCTGAAAGGCCGGGTTGGTCACGGTGGTTGCGGTTGTGCCTACATTGGCAAAAACGGCAACCTTAAGTTCGTTGTCGTTGAGAAAAATGCTGCGCACCTGTCCGCTGCTGATATTCAATTGAAAATCAGTTGTTTCAAACACGTCGTAATTTTTTCGCAATTGAAGTAGTGCTGCGGTTACATCGTGTAGGTGGCTGCGGTAGGGGTCATTTTGGTAATCCCACCGGATGGGTTTGGGTGAAGTCCGGCAGTTGTTGTTGATGGTTCCGTTTTCGCAATGGTTGATGGAAAAGTCATAGCCAAGTTCACCAAATTGCCACATCATTTTAGGGCCTGGAACCGTGTAGAACAGGTTGTTGAGCATTTCAATTCTCCGCATGCCGACGGGCAAGGTTTTAAGGTTGTAACCTGCAATGGCATTGCCGTATGTTTTGAGTTCGTATCCGATGCGGTCTTCATCGTGGCTTTCCATGTATCCGATGAGGTGGGGTACTGTCCAATTGCGCTGTTTGTAATTGACGCCGCTTAGGTTGGCAGCGTTGGAATATCCGAGTGCAATTTCCTTGTAAGCCCCCCACATATTTCCCCACAACATCATACCGTACTCTGCGAGTACCTTTTCTTCTGAGTTATCGGCAAAATGTTCGAGAATCACGTAGAACCCCGGATCAATGGCCCACATAAAGTCAGCGTATTGCTTCCAAATAGACACCCTAGAGGCATCATAAGCTCCCCAAGCAGATACATTGCCGGCAGTATTTTTTTGGGTAAAGCCCTTTGACAGGTCAAATCGGAACCCGTCTACACGAAATTCTGTCATCCAATACTGCAAGCAATTTTTGACGTAGGCCTTAGTTGCCGGAGATTCATGGTTGAAGTCATTGAAAACACTAAAGTCGTGGGGCGCCGTTGGGTTGAGCCAGGGATTGTTGGTGGCAGGTCTATTGTTGGCGCTGTCCCAGTAGAGTTGAGCCAGAGGACTGGATCCGGAAGCTTGGTTGAACACTACGTCTAGTATTACGGCGATGTTGCGTTTGTGGCATTCGTCCACCAAAATTTTGAGGGCCTCTGAGGTACCGTAGTATTTGTCGAGGCTTTTGTGAAATGCAGGGTTGTAGCCCCAACTGCTGTTGCCATCAAATTCATGGATGGGCATCAGTTCAATGGCCGTAACGCCGAGTTGCTCGAGGTAACGGAGGGTATCGAGCAGGGTATTGTAGTCGTGGCGGCTGACGAAATCGCGCATCAGTAGTTCGTACACCACCAGGTCCGTTTTCTTTGGACGGGCATAGTTGGTTGCTTGCCAAGAGAAGGTTGGTTGATTGGTTTGCAGCACAGAAACGATGCCCGATGTTTTTCCGTTTGGATATCCGGGGATATTTGAAAAAGTGAGTGGGGGGATGTAAGCATCGTTCCAAGGGTCGAGTACCATTGTACTGAGCGGATCGGCAATTTTGATACTTCCATCCACCAGGTATTGAAATCGAATGGGTTGCCCGGGCGCTAGACCCGTTAGGGTGAGCCACCAAGTATTTCCATCGAGGCTGCGGCGCATTTGGTGGGCAGGGGTGGGCTGCCAATTGTTGAAGTCGCCGATGGCGTAAACGACTTGCTTTCCGGGGGCGAACAAAGAGAGCGTTACATCGCCATTGTTATTGTAGTGGATGCCCAGTGGAGTGCCGGCGGGTGGGTTTTCGGAGACAATATTATCGGGCGCTACATAGGAAAAGGAAGCCGTATCAGCGGCATTGGTGGTGGTGGCAATAAAATCAATTTGGTGAAGTCCCGTCGAGGATACCGTGAGTGTATTTTGCAGTGTTTCGGCATTGGCGGCGGTGGAAAGAAGCACCCCATTGTCGTATAAAGTTAGGGTTGCTGGGGCAGAAGTTGCGGCAACAACCGGAATTTGTTGTCCAATATTTTTTAAGAAAGCCGAGGAGGTTGGTTGTAAGAAGACCGCTTGAAGCGGGCTGTTTTCCGGATACACGTTGTAAAAAATATCACCGCCATCATCCGCGCGACCCACCACTGTTCCGGCACTGTTTCGGAACACACAGGCCAACTTCAGCACCGTTTCACCCGCAGAAACATTAAAAAATGTATTAATATTAAATGATTTTTTCCACAGATTAGGTGCAACATTCGTCATGGTAGCGGCGGCATTGTTGGTTGGCCAGGTGGTCACCACGTGCTTCCAATCGCTGGGGCTGGTACTTAGGTTTGTGATGACGCCGAGATGTGCCCATACCGGCGTTACACCAGACAATGCGGCGTTGCCTGCTGATGCATCGAAGAATATTGTGACGTTGTCGTTTGGGTTGGGGAAAACGGGGTCACAGCTGAGTTGGGCATACGCGTGTTGAGACAACACGAAAAGTAGTAGCAGTAGAGGGGTACTTAATTTCATCGCTGTGGTTGGAATTGTTCAAGGATAAGGGTGGGAAGTTGTGTGCAAACATAACAATATAATGGCCCATGCGTACTAGGTTGTGGGCATTATTTTTAGGGTGTTTCGAGTACATTTCCACTTCTTTTCAGCACGCCCCAATGCTGTAGCTCCCCCTTGAGCGCTTTGCCGAAGGTACGGAACAAGACAATGAGCAGGAGCCATCGGTACACCACGCGTTGGGGAATCAGCCAAAACAGCTTCCAAAGGCTTTCTTTTTCAAAAAGGAAAGCCACGGCTGCCAGAATGATGTCGAGACATAAAAAAAGAGCATAGTACCATCCTATTTCTTGTGCGTTGCCTGTCAAGAGACCAAGAAACATGAGTCCGTCGGCAAAAGGTGCAAAAAGAGGGATAAGATACCGGAACAGCAGTAAGTCTGGTAACGCTACAAATCCAAGTATTTTGTATTGTGGGTTGAGGAGTGCGTCCCTATTTTTCCAGAAGGTTTGCATAACGCCAAAGGTCCATCGGAATCGTTGTTTCATGAACTGTTTCAGTGTTTCCGGCACCTCCGTTAGGCCAACCGCTGTATTTTCATGGCTTATTCTGTACCCACAGCGCAGTATTCGCACGGTAATGTCGCAGTCTTCGGCCAAGGTATCGGCAGTAAACCCTCCGGCGGCATGTAACGCTGTTTGACGGAATGCGCCAATGGCACCGGGGACCACCGTGATGGCATTCATATATGCAAAGGCCATTCGATCAATGTTTTGGCTGGTGGTGTACTCAATGTTTTGCCAGTGGGTCAGTAGGTTAATATCATTTCCCACCTTTACTTTTCCTGCTACGGCGCCCACTGTTTCATTGGAAAAGTGTTGCATCAACTTGCTAACGCCGTCTGGTCTTAGTTTAGTGTCGGCATCAATACAAATGACAAAGTCGGCGTTTGTGGAAGCAATGCCATGGCTTAAGGCGGATGCTTTTCCTCCATTGGGTTTGTCTAGAATTGTTA
>JBIPOY010000333.1:0-4117 GCA_044378705.1 Saprospiraceae bacterium | reverse complement strand
CCGGGCTTGAGTTGGCCACTGGCATGTCCGATCACCTCGTGCAACGCCGTGTGCATCTTACCACAGGCTTCCGCGTATTTTTTGGCATTTTCAATCTCTTCCGGGTCATTGGCAAATTCTAGGATTACCAAAGCGCCTCCCGATTTTCCGTATGCATTCTCTATATTGTTGAGGCTCACCGATTTCGAACCAAACTGCTCCCGTATCCAATTGGAATTGGGTAGGTTTACCCCAATAGGAGTCGTAGGAGCACAGTCGCCACCCTCCATGGCCACATTGATGACACGATAAGATACCCCCTTCACGCTTTTCTTTTTATAGACCGCCGGAATGGTCGAGTTGTCTTCGAAATACTGCGCATTTTGGCTGATAATCGCCATTTTTTCGGTTGCATCCGGGTCGTTGTATTGTACCATCGCTTCAAAATCAGCCTTATAGCCCTTGGGGTCATGGTACACCTCAATAAAGCCGTTGATAAAATCAACCGAACTTTCCGTGTCTTTTACCCAAGCTTGGTTGTATGCATCAAATGTTTTCAAATCACCTGTTTTGTAAAATGTTACCAGCAACCCAATGGCTTTTTTTTGCTGTTCATTTTCAGCGAAAGGGGCTGCTTTTTCGAGGTTTTCAATAATTTTATCAATCGCCGGGCCATACATGCCGCCCGATTTCCAAGGCAACTCCCGGATTACACCACCCTCTTTCAACAATTTTGAATTAAGACCGAACATAGGTGGGTTTTCTCCTGCCGAATTAATCTTTTCCTGGTAAAATTGATCTACTTCAGCAGCGGTGAGGCCCTGGTAAAAATTAACAGCAGAGGTAGGTACCACATCGTCGCGCTGGTCTTTGTTGGTTCGTTTCGCCAAGACTGCCGGATCAAAGATCACCGGAGTCAGTACTCCCAGAAGCTCCCCCACGGGCATGGGCATCGCTTTGGCATTGCTGTTTTTGACCAACTGCGAGAAATATTCTTTGGAAAAAGTAGGTATTATTTTGTTTTCATTGTAGTGGTGGTGGATGCCGTTGCTAAACCAAACGCGTTTAGCGTACAATTCAAAAGACTTCCAATCGGCGCTTGTTTTATCGCCTTGGTAGGTTGCGTAGATCCCCTCTATCGTCTTTCGTACGGCGAGGTTGTACCCACAGTGCTGGTCGTAAATAATATCGCGCCCGGCCAAAGTCGCTTCGCTCAGATAATAAATAAAGGTCTTTTGGCGAAGGTCTAGCTTGTCCCAACCCGGGAGTTCGTAGGATAATATTTGCAAATCGGCAAATGTATCCAGTAAGACTTTCTCTGCTTGCCCGGTCTGAGCCGTTGCAGGAGTCGATGTGGAAGGAACACGCTTCATTTCACCGCAGGAAACCACCGCAAAAAGCAACGTGCAGAAGAGAAGATTGAAATATTTCATAGAAAATATGCTGGTTTACAATTTGACAAAAGGTAAAAACAAGATATGTATAAGCTAACTACTACGATGGTGGCGTATGAGACAAGAACGTGGCCATTTTTACAAGATTTAGCAGCGCTACGGCCAAAAAAAACTGGGGAAACGGGCGAAAAACGGGCCTTTTGGGGCCAAGCAGCACCACCTACGTTGTTACGCAAATACTACATTTTTTTGCGCATCTTCTTCGGAAAAAGATTGGATGAACTTCCTTTGGACTTCTTATATCCACCCTTGTTATCCATTTTGGGTTTCAGGGTTTCTGTGGCCGGACAACCACTTTTTTGACTGCAGGCTGGTGCAAAGGTCATGACCATAAAAACAAGAACCAAGGCGTACACAAATCGAGCGTTTCTCATAATGACAATGGGGGGAAATAACCGTTGAATGTATTGAAAAAATTAAAAAAAGAGGACAGTTTGATACAACAAACCCCTGTCCGAGATGGCAAATATCCGCATAAACGACATCAAGGCTACCATTTCTAGGCATGTTCAAAAAAAAAATGTACCAATTATTAAAAAAAACGCTTACTTTAATGTTTTTGCCCTATCCTTGCCAAATGTTTTAAAAAAAATGAGCCGCTATTTTCTTATATAATATTACTCAAAAAGTTGATTGTCAAATCAATAAACAAAAATAATAATCACAATAAATCATTTTTGACTTCTTTGTTGTCCTGAAGTATTAAATTTGGCCTTGATTTTGATGACGCCATTTTTTTTGAGTCAAAAATGATTGATAACACGCCAATGCCCCCCATACACAATGGCATCTCCCTACGGTCCAAAGCAATCGCTCAGTCTAAAACTGCAGCAAAAACTCTCTCCCCAGCAAATTCAGTTGATGAAATTGCTACAGATTCCTACTGCCACTTTGGAGCAGCGGATTCAAGAAGAACTTGAAATTAATCCTGCGCTGGAAGAGGGCGATGAAACGGCTGATCTGTCGGAGGGGATGTCTGAAATGGACCTCTCTGATGCCGAACTCAACTACTACGAAAGAGAAAAGATCGCCGAATCCGGCAATTCAGATGCAGACATCACCGGCAGCGATACAAGTACCGAAGGGGGAGTGCTGGATGATGTAGAGCACGAAACGAGGGATGATTATAGCGATGAAGACGATAACCTGAGTTCCCATGAAGACGACGGCCCAGACCTCGATGATTACTTGATGGACTTCATCGAAGACGATCCCTCTACGTACAAAACCCGCGATGAAGGCCGGGGTGGCGATGAGGAGGAAAAAAGTATGCCCCTGGCATTTGAAAATACATTCCACGAATACCTGGAACAACAACTGGGGATGCTAGACCTAGAAGATGAACGCGAACACGCCATTGCCCTTCAAATCATTGGCTCTATTGATGATGACGGATATATGCGGCGAGAGCCCGCTGCCATGGTCGATGATTTGTTGTTCAGCCAAAATATCTCAACCCACGAGAAAGAAATCAAGCGTATCCTGAAGCGAATTCAGCAGTTTGACCCACCGGGAACGGGTGCACGCGACTTGCAAGAGTGCCTGTTGCTACAACTTCAACACCGGCTGCGCCAAGATGAAGATAGCCTGACTCAGGATGAAAAAATAACCATTCAGATCGCCATTCGACTGATCGGCCAGTTTTTTGATGAATTTACCAAGAAACATTACCCAAAACTCTGCCGACAACTCAATATTGACGAAGAGGATCTTAAAGAGGCCGTCAACGAAATTCTTAAGCTGAACCCTAAACCGGCCAGCGGGTTCGCCTCCAAGGGCGACCGAGCGCTCAACTATGTAGTGCCTGACTTCCTAGTGAGCAATCGAGACGGCGAATTAGAACTTACCCTCAATGCCCGAAATGCGCCGGATCTGCGCATCAATGATCAGTACCGGGATATGCTCAAGGCTTTCCACGATGGCCGGGTACTGCGCCGCCCCAGTAAACAAGAGAAAGAAGCCGTGCTTTTCATCAAACAGAAAATTGATAGCGCAAAATGGTTCATTGATGCCATCAAACAACGGCAACAAACCATGATGCTCACCATGGGCGCTATTCTAAAACACCAAGAAGAATACTTTCTATCCGGCGACCAAAAAAAAATCAGGCCCATGATCCTGAAAGACATCGCCGATGTGACCACCCTCGATATCTCAACCGTTAGCCGCGTCGCCAATTCAAAATATGTACAAACGGAATTTGGCACCAAGCGTCTGAAAGAATTTTTCTCAGAAAGCCTGAGTACCCAAGATGGAGAAGAGGTTTCAACCCTGGAAGTAAAGAAAATACTCAGTGAGGTTATTGGAGAAGAGCACAAAAAACGCCCCCTTTCAGATGAAAAACTCAAACTTATCCTACTGAAAAAAGGCTATAACATTGCGCGGCGAACGGTGGCCAAATACCGGGAACAACTGAATATTCCTGTGGCTCGCCTGCGAAAAACACTGTAATCATCCCACGCATTGTGGATCAATAAAACGCCAACTTCCTTCACAAACTGTACGATAACCTTGACAAACGACACACCTTCTGCTGAACAAGCACCACATTGGCTACAACGCACGGAATTACTGCTCGGAGCCGAAGCCCTAGAACAACTGCAGAAAATACACGTACTGATCATTGGGCTGGGTGGCGTGGGTAGTTTTGCAGCCGAATTCCTGGCCCGTTCCGGCGTTGGGCG
>JBIPOY010000062.1:0-12009 GCA_044378705.1 Saprospiraceae bacterium | reverse complement strand
GCGGAAGAAGGCATACTTGATCTTCTGCCACTTCGTCAGAGCTTTGAACTCCTTGACCGTCAGCAATTCGATGTCGCCAATGTCCCGGTGTTCCCACAGAATACCGTTGTGCCCGTGGTGAAAATTATGGCTTTTTGCCCAGTAGCGATAGGGTATAAAGCTCATAAAACTACATACTTGGCCAATTAAATCATTGGCCTTTCTAAAAGGGGTGAAAGATTGGTGACCACAGTCGTGCTGAATGATGAAAATACGCACCAGAAAAAAAGCGTTCAGCGCTGCAAGTGGCAAAACAAGCCAGAAAGAAACATCCAGAAGCAGATACATGGCAACCCAAATGGCTACAAAAGGGCCGAAAGAAGTCAGCATTTGTACAACAGCTTTTCGAGTATCCGGTAACTGATACGCTTTCACGATGGCCGGAAGTTGTTTCAAGATGGTAGGGTCGTAAGAAGGAAAGTTGTCGCCCATTGGAAATTATTTGTCAAATTATTTCCTCGAATAGAGGAAGATGATGGAATGCTTTTTGCCTGAAAATCAAAAAGATAAGTACACAAACAATTACGCCGGGTTAATTGTTCGAAAGGCTGTTTGAGAAAGATGGCACAAAGTCTCGCTTTTCACGGACACGCGAAGCCTTTTTCCCGCTATTTTCGCCACAACATGACCAACGAGCATTTTAAGGTATTTTCACCCACTATTCCCACCGAACCCGGCATCTATAAATTCGTAGATGCTACGGGTATTATTCTCTATGTCGGTAAGGCTAAAAACCTGCGCAACCGCCTCGTTTCCTACTTTGGCGAAAAAAAATACCAACTCGCAAAAACCAAGGTGCTCGTCCGCAATGCCGACCACATCGAGTTCACCATTGTAGAAACGGAACACGATGCGCTGCTGCTCGAAAATACCTTGATTAAAAAACATCAGCCCCGCTACAATGTGATGCTGAAAGACGAAAAGTCGCCCCTCATTTATATTTGTATCAAGTATGAGCGCTTTCCACGGGTTTTTCTCACCCGCAAAACCATCAAAGACGGATCTACGTATTTTGGCCCCTACCTTCAAAGGTTTCGAGTAGAACAAATAGCGGAACTTATCCGTAAACTATTCCAACTCCGGACTTGTACACTCCACCTTTCTTCGGATAATATTGCCAAAAACAAGTTCAAACCTTGTCTCGAATACCACATCAAGAATTGTGCAGCTCCTTGTATCGCCTATGAAACGGAAGAGGCTTACAACCGAAAAATTGAACAGATAAAAAATATTTTGAAAGGAAATTTTTCGGCTGTCAAGACACACCTGAAAACGGAAATGCAGCGCGCCGCCGAAGAAATGAAGTTTGAACAGGCACACTTGTTAAAGGAAAAATTGGCTCTTTTTGAAGACTATCAAGGAAAAAGTACGGTTGTCAACCCCGCCATCCGTGATGTTGACGTATTCTCTATTGCAGACGATGAAAAAGAGGCCTTCGTCAATTATCTCAAAGTGGTCAACGGCGCGGTTATTCACACATACACCCTGACGCTTACAAAAAACCTCGATGAAGACCGCGAAATGCTGCTGGTATATGCCATTCAGCACCTCCGAGAACGATTCGGAGACATTACGACTGAAATAATTGTGCCCTTTGAGGTGGTGTTGCCGCCCACTCCTCCGCTTGACGTCGTTCAGCGCAGCACGGATATGGCACCGGCGCCATCAACGCCCATCCTCATCACCGTACCCAAAATTGGCGATAAGAAAAAACTGCTCGATCTCTCCGAAAAAAATGTCCAATACCACCTGCTTCAAAAAAAGAAACAGGCTATCAACGCCACAGGAAAACAGACCAGTGCCGAGCGGATTCTCCGTACCTTACAAGCAGACTTGCACATGGATGCGGCACCTCTTTGGATCGAGTGCTTCGACAATTCTAATCTGCAGGGCACCAATCCGGTCTCAAGTTGTGTGGTTTTTAAAAATGCCAAACCGTCTAAACGCGATTACCGCCATTTCAATGTGAAAACCGTGGAGGGCCCCAATGACTTCGCAACCATGGAAGAGGTGGTGATCCGACGCTACAAACGATTGCTTGCCGAGGGAGCCGGTTTGCCCCAACTAATCATCATTGACGGCGGTAAAGGCCAGTTGAGCGCCGCCATGAAAAGCATCCGGGCGCTGGGGCTGGAGGGTCAAATTACGGTGGTGGGTATTGCCAAACGCCTGGAAGAAATTTTCTTTCCTGATGATCCTGTGCCGGCCCACATCAACAAAAAATCGGAGTCGCTCAAACTCATCCAACAAGCCCGTGATGAGGCGCATCGGTTCGGTATCACATTCCACCGCAACCAGCGAAGCCGCAATTTTATCAAAACAGCCCTCACCGACATACCCGGAATAGGCGCAAAAACAGCAGAGAAATTACTGGCACACTTTGGATCGCTCCAGCGTGTGCGAGAGGCCACGCCCTTGGCCATAGAAACCCTGGTGGGCAAAGCTGTGGCCGGAAAATTATCTGTATTCTTCTCAGAGGAGGAGGTTCCTACGGAGCCACACGAAGACGATACCGCCTATTTTCCTGAAAATGTGTCTGCATAAATACTCCCTACGATGAAAGAAAAAATCCAGCAACTTGCCCGTCAATACCACCCTGAAGTGGTGGCGATTCGCCGTCACCTGCACACCCACCCGGAGCTTTCTTTCCAGGAATTAAATACCGGGCAGTTCGTATCAGACCAACTTACCGCACTCGGTATTGAGCACCGGCATGGCATCGCTGAGCACGGCGTTGTGGCCCTGATCAAAGGTAAAAATCCGCGCAAACGCACCGTTGCCTTGCGCGGAGATATGGATGCGCTGCCCATCCAAGAGGCCAATACTGTTTCGTATAAGTCTCAAAACAAAGGTGTTATGCACGCATGTGGCCACGATGCGCACACGGCATCGCTGTTGGGGACGGCTAAGATATTGCACGAACTGCGCAACCACTTTGAGGGTACCGTCAAGTGTATTTTTCAGCCGGGAGAAGAAAAGTTGCCCGGTGGAGCGAGTATTATGATCAAACAAGGGGTGCTGGAGAACCCTAAACCCGCGAGTATTTTTGGGCAACATGTGCACCCTCCCTTGCAGGCTGGTATGATCGGGCTGAAGGCAGGTGTTTATATGGCATCAGCCGATGAATTATACGTGACGGTCAAGGGGCGCGGTGGCCACGGCGCTATGCCCCAAGAGTGCATAGACCCAGTCATGATCACGGCCCAGATACTCGTTGCGCTGCAACAAATTGTGAGCCGTTACGGTGATCCGGGTATTCCATCGGTGTTGACGTTTGGAAAAATTAATACAACAGGAGGCGCTACCAACATCATTCCCAATGAAGTTAAACTGGAAGGTACATTTCGGACGATGCATGAAAAGTGGCGACAGGAAGCACACAGCAGGATGAAAAAAATAGCGGAGAGTATTGCGAAAGGGATGGGGGGTGCCTGTGAATTTCACGTGATGAAGGGATATCCGGTGTTGTTCAACCACGAAGCGCTCACCGCAAGAGCCAAAACTTGGGCCATAGAGTTTCTTGGAAAAGACAAGGTGGTTGATTTGCCCATGCGCATGACGGCAGAAGATTTTGCCTATTTTTCACAAACCATGCCAGCCTGTTTTTACCGCTTGGGCACCGGCAACCCGGAGCGGGGCATCACATCGCCCTTACACACCGATACCTTCGACCTTGATGAGTCGGCACTCGAGACGGGTGTGGGCTTGATGAGTTGGCTGGCGATGAAAGAATTGGGCAAATAACTACTCCATTTCAAGGAGGAGTTGCCCCTTTACCACCGCTGCGCCTATGGGTACGTGCACGCTTTTCACACGTCCGTCGCCGGCTGCTTTGAGTACATTTTCCATTTTCATGGCTTCGAGGATGATCAACGGGTCGCCTTTGGATACAAATTGGCCGGTTTCTACCAGCAGGTTTAGGACCAATCCGGGCATAGGGGCCTTCACGATGTTGGCTTTTTGCGTACTACCAACGCTGAACCCGAGTTGTTGAATCAAGCGATCGTAATGGTCGGTTATGTGGATTGAAAAACGGGTGCCGTTGATCAGGACAACAAACTTTCGTGCGGCGTGGTCAATTTCCACGCACTCAGCGCGGTATGATTTTCCGCGGTACAGAATGTGGAATTGACCATCGGAGTCCGGTACGATGTCAAGGTCTTGGGCTTCTGAGGGGTTTAGCTCAAATGGATGTTGTCCGTTGACGGAAACTTTGAAGGGCTCGTTGTGCGTCATGTTTATACGTAACTGGTGCTGGTCGGTAGCGAAGGATCAAAAAAACTTGCACGTCAATACGGTGATATCATCCGGCCAAGGTTCACGGCCCCGAAAAGTTTCCACATGGCCCAAGAGTTGGTCGTTGATATTTTTGGCATCCAATGTTGCATGTTCCAATAAAAAATCAGTCAGGTTGTCTTCCCCAAATTCCTCCCCCTTGCTGTTGCGCACTTCGGTCAGGCCATCTGTGTAAGAAAATACAATGGCTTCACCCGTCAAGCACACACCTCCCAGTTCAAGAAAGGGCAATTCAGGGAGCCATCCGAGGGAAGTACAGCCATTTTTGAGGGGAATTGCTTCTCCGTTGATGAGTAGAATGGGGGGTGTGTGGCCGGCATTGACGTAATGCAAGGTGCGGGCAACGGAGTCATATTTAGCGACGAAAAAAGTAATGAATTTATCCCCTTTGGTGACGTTAAAAACGGCGGAATTCATGTCGCGTACCAATTCTTCCAAGGCCGGCCGTCTTGATACGAGGGCCCTGAAATTGGCTTGAAAATTGGCCATCAGTAGGGCGGCAGAAACACCTTTACCGGTAATGTCAGCGATACAAAATGCGATTTTTCCATCGGGAAATTCCACCACGTCGTAGTAATCTCCGCCCACGGCAAAGTGGGGTTTGTAGATACTCGAGAGTTGGTAGGCTGCACTGGAGGGCATACGGTTGGGCACCAACGCTTGTTGAATTTCAGCGGCGAGCTCTACTTCGCGGTTGACAATTTTTTGCTGCACCTGTGATTTAAACAGTCGCTTGTTTTCGATGGCGACGGCGATGACGTTGGTGATGGTGGTGACAAACTGCACCTTGCTGTACACATCGTCTTCGTCGCGAAAACCACCGAGAAAGGCATAGGCGATGGCGGTATTTTTGTGCATCACCGGAATCACCAGATCAAATTCGCGGAAAAGCGGGTGTACGGCATCTTCCAGGCCCTGCGTGGTACGGATGCGGTCAAGATCATCAGAGATGTCGTTGTGCAATAATTCTTCGCCCACTCCGGAGGATGCTTTGCATTCCCATGCCGTACCTTCGCGGAAAAAGAGCGCCATTTTGCGAATAGCCATTTCAAAACGTAGGAACGCCCCATACATCTTAAATAGATCATCCGCCGGCACATTCTCATTGATGGCCTGGGTGATGGTCAGCAAACTATTGATTTGTAATTGCTTCAGACCAATCTCTCGTTCCAGTTTATCTATCCTGGAAAGGGTGGTTTTTATTTCCTGCAATTCTGGCATGGCAAGGCCGAAGATACAACACATCACTTTTTAAAGATTGTTTTTCATAAAACTTATGAACTTTGCACGCGGAAATAGTTCCTCGTTGGCGGTTACAAGACTAACGCAACCCCACACAACGACGTAACGAACAATAAAAACTATGGAAGAAGTACAAAAATCAATTGCTGAGGCGAAGGGGTACATGGAAAAAGCCATCGATCACCTACACCACGAACTTGCCAAATTACGCACCGGTAAAGCCTCTTCATCTTTGGTCAACGACCTTTTGGTGGATTATTACGGCGCCCCAACCCCGGTTTCGCAGATCGCCAATGTTCAGGTGTCTGATGCCCGGACCATCATGATCCAGCCTTGGGAGCGCAAAATGCTAGGCGCCATCGAGCGAGCCATCTTCAATGCCAACCTCGGTATTACCCCTGCCAACGATGGAGAGGTGATTCGTTTGTCGGTACCACCGCTCACCGAAGAACGCCGTCGGGAGTTGGTGAAAAAAGCCAAACATGCCGGTGAAGAGGCCAAAGTTGGTGTGCGCAGTGCCCGTCCAAAAGTCCTCGATCAGATTAAAAAATCTGTGAAAGATGGCCTTCCGGAAGATATGGGTAAGCGCAAAGAGGCTGAACTACAAGACCTCGTCAACAAATATGTAGAGCAAGTTGACAAACTTGTCGTTGCCAAAGATAAGGAAATAATGACGGTTTAAGGCATCGATGGCCCTTTGGATAGCAGGGTTTGTTATTTTCCGTCCGCAACGACTGAGGTGGTCGCGTCTGATACAAAAAAAGTGGCCATTGTTTGCCGGATCGCGCGTCACTCAGTAGTTACTTCTGATCATACAGTGGAGGCAGCCGGATTGTCCGTGCCTTTTTAACGCTAAAAAAAAATGAATTTAGACAAATTTCTCGTGGTGTCGGGTATTCCCGGCGTGCACAAGCTCATCGCGAGCCGCGCCGATGGCGTGATTATTGAAGACAGAAAAGAGGGACGCACGCGTTTTGTGTCGGCGCGTCAAGGGCAGGTGACGCCCCTCGCAACGGTGGCCATTTATACAAACACCGATGCAGGGGAGGATACCGTACCATTGGTAGAGGTTTTTGAGAAAATGTTTGATGTGCATGATACGTTTCCTCCAGCCGATCTCAATGCCGCCGGTCAAGTGTTGCGCGAATATTTCAGCCAAATATTGCCCACCCATGACCGCGATAGAGTACACATCAATGACATTAAAAAGTGCATCAAATGGTATAATTTTATGCACGAAAACGGAATCTTGCAGGAGGCAAAACTGGAAGCTGCAGCCTTAAAAGCATCTGAAGAACCAGAAACAACCCATGACGTTGTTGTCGAAAAAGAACCGTAATACCATTTCACAAATACCCTCCATTTCAAATGTACAAAGGAAAAAAAGTCGTAGTTGTATTGCCCGCTTACAATGCCGCTAAAACACTCGAGAAAACGTATCGCGAAATCCCTTTTGATCTCGTGGACGAGGTCATTCTTTGCGATGACAATAGCCGCGACAATACCGCCGCCCTCGCGCACAGCTTGGGCATCCAGCATGTAATTGTTCACGAGCAGAACAAGGGCTACGGAGGCAACCAGAAAACACTTTACAACAAAGCATTGCAAATTGGCGGCGATATTGTCATTATGTTACACCCGGATTATCAGTACACCCCAAAATTGATTCCAAGTATGGTCAACATCATCGGAGAAGATCTTTATCCCGTGGTGCTTGGATCTCGAATTTTGGGTATTGGTGCCCGAAAAGGTGGCATGCCTTTGTATAAATACATCGCCAATCGGTTTCTTACTTTCTCCCAAAATATTCTGATCAACTACAAACTCTCAGAATATCATACCGGGTACAGGGCTTTTGGACGGGCAGTGTTGGAGGGCATCAACTTCAATGAAAACTCTGATGATTTTGTGTTTGACAATGAGATGCTGTCTCAGATTGTTTACGCAGGATTTGACATAGGGGAAGTCACTTGCCCTACAAAGTATTTTGAGGAAGCTTCCAGCATCAATTTTAAACGCAGTATGAAGTACGGGATGGGGGTTCTAAGGGTTTCGCTGGGCCATTTCTTACAGCGAATGGGCCTCGCTAATTTTGCCATGTACCGAAAATCCGCCTGATTTTTCTGATGTTTGAACCCCCTTTTACTGCATGTGTACCGTCACCTACCTGCCCGCCCGTGGTGGGTTTACACTCACCCACAACCGCGATGAGGCCCCTGCTCGCTCACCCTTTAAGATCGAGCAGGTGACATTGAAGGGGGGCACCGTAGGGGTGTTCCCCAGAGATTCTAAGGCTGGGGGCACTTGGATTGTAGCCGGCGAAAACGGTACGACGGCGTGTTTGCTCAATGGAGCCTTTGACAAACACCAACACCAGCCTCCTTATCGCAGGAGTCGCGGACTTATGTTGCTCGACTTCTTTGCGGAGCTTCAGCCAACAGATTTTTTTGAGCAATACGACTTGGAGGGTATGGAGCCCTTTACCCTTTTGTTCTTTAAACTTGGCTCGGTAATTGAGTTCAGATGGGATGGAACTCGTCTTTTCCACCAACAACTCCCTGCAAACGAACCCCATTTTTGGTGCTCTGCTACCCTGTATCCTCCCGAAATGCAGGTCAAAAGAGCGCACGTTTTTCGCTACTGGCTGGCGGCGCAGTCACCCAAAAAAACACCCAACCCGGCGGACATTGTACAACTCCATTTATCGGGCAGCGTAGGCGACCCTGCGTACGATTTTGTCATGCAACGGGAGGGGCGCGTGCAAACGGTGAGCATCACACAGGTGGTGCAACGAAAAAAATATATGCGCATGCGTTATTTTGATCTACTGGAGGGAAATCGCGATGAACGGTTGGTTTTGGGAAAGGACAGGTAGTATTTCAGGGTAAACGGAAAGTAAGGCGCCGCGTTTGTAGTCTCTCAAACGTTAAAATTTGGTGAACCGTGGAAACAAAATTTTGTTTCGCGTCATTATTGTCCTTAAATTGTCCCTTCTTTTTCTTTAAATACCAATCATCCAGTTTTCCAAACCGATCTTTCTTAATCTTTCCTGCCCAATCAACAAACCAACTACTTGTGTATGAAACAATTTTTACTCCTCTTCGCCCTGCTATTGGGTGGCATTACCCTCAAGGCTCAAAACACCCACGCTGCAAAACTTGAGCTTTCGGTGTTCCCCAATCCTGCCATCGACAACATTTCCGTTCACGACAACAGTGATCTCGTGCTACAAATCCTCGTCTTCAATTTGGTGGGCAAAAAAGTAAAGTCTTTTGAACACCTCAAGGGGGAGTACCACTACGTAGGCGATCTTCCCAAAGGCGTGTATCTCGTGCAGATGCTTGATAAAGGGAAGCATATTCTCACAACTCATAAAATTGACAAAAGATAATCGGAATGCCTTGGTGGCTTCTGCCAGAGCCCGTTGCAATGTCTTTGCAACGGGCTCTTTTTTTGGTGCAAACGCCACGCTGTGACACGCCGTTGTGTGGATATTTGCGCCGTACACCTCCACGCCTAGTCAATTCAAACCTGCTGAATAGGGGTGTATTGACGGCCCCTTACTCCGATACGTACAAAATGGTGTCGGTCACCGGTTTAATCCCCAAGGCAACATCCACCGCCATACTCCCGTACACGTAATTCGGGTAATGTAGGCTATCATATCCAAATGCGACCAGCCAATGCCGCCCCTCCGGAACCGGCTCTATACACCCTTTCCCATCGGCACCGGTTGTAAAGGATGCGTCAAAATAGGTGTAAGGCTGCCCGTAACCAGGAAACGTGTCTGCACGGTATTTTACCCACACCGTGGCATGCGGAATCGGCTGCCCGTGATGAGAGGTGAGAACGCAAATTTTTGTGGGCAACGGGATCTCCTCGGGCGCCGAAGGCCGGCAGCCGAATACAACCCATACCACAACCAATATTGCACCCAAATACCCCTTTTGCATATACCCTGAATAGTTTGTCTTGAATGGTGTGAGCGTCATACGATTTCCTTGGCACAGAATCTGACCCCAAAAGGACTACTTTAGGCCAGACAGCGTTCCACCTAATAGTTACCATCATAACGTTCTTTTCGGTATTCTGTTTTACCCGTGATCACAAAGTGGTTTTCAAAATCGGATGCTGTTGCCCACGTCAAAAACCAGGACTCTCCATCATTCATATTTCAAAACCACGTTAATCTCGGCTTATTACCAAGATCAAACGGCTTTTTGCTTATCTTTGAATCACCGTAACTGGTTGGGGGGCACTGTGTCTGGCCCAAAAAGGCCACTTTTTTGTCTCAGACGCGACCACCTAACCGGTTACGAATCACCAAATTATTTGCCCACCACCACCACGCTATGGCCACTTCTACTGTAAAAAAACCTCCGCTGAACAGCGTAAATCAAACTTCATCCGCCAATATCCCCAACAACCGCATCGTTACACTCGACGAATTTATCCTGCGGTCTGAAAAAGATTTCGATTATGCCACCGGCGAACTTACCGGTCTCCTGCGTGACATTGGGGTTGCTGCTAAAATCATCAACCGAGAAGTCAATAAAGCCGGTCTCGTCAATATCCTCGGTATGGCCGACAGCGGCGAAAACCAAAGCGGCGATACCCAACAAAAACTCGACGTGTATGCCAACGAAAGGCTTATTGAGTGCCTGCAAAACTCAGGCGAGTGCTGTGCCATCGCTTCAGAAGAAAACGATAACATCATCCATGTGCCGCCCGTCACGGCCAAACCCAGCCACTACGTTGTCATGTTTGATCCGCTCGATGGATCTTCTAATATAGACGTAAATATGTCTGTGGGAACCATATTTGCGATCTACCGGCGCAAGAGTGACCCCGGCGGGCCTGCCACTATGGAGGACTTTTTGCAAGTCGGAACCAAGCAGGTGGCTGCAGGGTATGTCTTGTATGGGACTTCCACCATGCTGGTGTACACCACCGGACGGGGCGTCAATGGCTTCACACTCGACCCTAGTATCGGAGAGTTTTGTCTCAGCCATCGCAATATGCGCATTCCCGAAAATAGCCAGACATATTCTGTCAACCAAGGATATTACTCTAAGTTTGACCTTGAAATGCGCCGCTACATCGACAATTGCTCCGACCAAAATTATGGATTGAGGTACATCGGCTCTATGGTGAGTGATGTACACCGTATCCTCATTCAAGGGGGTATTTTTCTGTATCCCAGTACCCGAAAATATCCCAAAGGGAAACTCCGGCTACTCTATGAATGTAACCCACTCGCCATGCTGATCGAACAAGCCGGTGGTAAAGCCATGAACTCCCAATTGAAACGTATTCTTGAAGTGATACCCCATGAGTTGCACCAGCGTTGCACCATCGCCATCGGTTCGCCGACCATGGTGGACGAACTGAAAGCATTTATAGAAAGGTATTCTGCACTGCCACTGTAACAAACTCCTACGAAGGCACCTCCGTAGGTATAATCTTATACAACTTGCCCATGCTCTCCCTCATTCTTTGGTTTCTGAACCCTGGGGTTGGTGTTGATTTACACCTGACCATCAGCAATATACAACAGCCAACAGGTCATGTTTTTATCGCTGTGTACGACAACGAGGCCGCTTTTTTACAGATTGGTAAAATGCGGGATCACAAAATAATACCGGTGCATCAAAAGGACCCTCTCCACATTACTTTCCCCCAATTGCCGCCGGGCTCTTATGCCATCAGTTGTTTTCATGACCTCAATGGAAACGGGAAATTGGACACCAACCTTGTTGGAATTCCCACCGAGCCCTACGGATTTTCAAACAACGCACGCCCAAAATTCAGGGCTCCCACGTGGATGGAGGCAATAATCTATTGTTCAACGGCCTCTACTCAACAGACCATCCAACTGGATAAATGGTGATCGTATTGGAGCACAGGTAACAATTTCTTAACCAATACTTAACCTGCGATTTCCTACCCCTATATTTATAGGTCAGACCTTTGCGGTGCAATTCATCCAAATTTATACGTTCCAAATTTATGAAACACTTCATTGCGTTTTTCACGTTATTCTTAACCTTTTGCGCAGGAATTAGCGCTCAGGTTGTAGTTTCAGGTGATGTATCCACCAATACCACCTGGACAAAAAACAACACGTATTTGCTCTCAGGTTTCGTGTATGTGACCGGTGGCGCTACATTGACCATTGAGCCGGGTACGGTCATCAAAGGCGACAAAACAACCAAAGGTACACTGATTGTGACCCGTGGCGCTAAAATTGTTGCCGATGGTACGGCAAATGAGCCCATTGTGTTCACAAGCAATGAAGCTACACCAAGCTATGGCGACTGGGGCGGCTTGATTCTCTTGGGTAAGGCCCAAACCAACCAAGTGTACAGTGGTACTGCGGGTCTGGGTCTCATTGAAGGTGGTATTGATCCAGTAAAAGGCCTTTACGGCGGT
>JBIPOY010000332.1:0-4143 GCA_044378705.1 Saprospiraceae bacterium | reverse complement strand
TTCCTGAATCCAAGCAATCATTTTCCGGGGTGGTGTATGATGCGCGGACGAATACGCCCCTTCGTGGTGTTTCGGTACAAATTCAGTTCGAAGATGGCACTACGCTTGATACTCAAACAAATACTGCCGGGGCCTATGTGTTACTCATAGAGCCCGGAAGCACCTATTTGATCAATTATTACAAAATTGGATACATCACACAGGTATCAAAAACTTTTTTGGCCTCCGGAATGGGTAAAATCCCTGGCCTTAAGCTCGAAAAGGAATCAGGAGTAGAAAAACCAATGGTTACAGTGGTTGAAAAAGGGGTATCTAAATCAATTAATAATCCCAATGTAAACGTAAACACGAAGCCAACCGCTTCTACATCGAGCGTCCAGCAGCCGATGAAGTTGTCTGCCGGGACTTCGAGGGCACCCGTTAAAAGTTATGCAATTCAATTGGCTGCTATGCCGGACGAACCCTCCGTGAGTAGTTTAAGCAGATACCAATCTTTGACAAAAGAAGGCAATATTTATGTCAGAAAGGAGCAAAAATTGAACAAAATTCGATTGGGCACCTACGCGACGAAGGCTGAAGCCTTGGCTGTGTTGAAGAAAATTACGGCCGCACAAACACAGAAAGACGCGTTCTTGGTGGAAGAATATGGTGCCGGAGACACGTATGTGGTGGGTGCAAAAAATACAGCGGCTCAAAAGGACACACCTGTTTCGAAGCTGGTTTCAAAAGGTGGGATAAAGCCCACTATTTTTGCTGTTCAAGTTGTCCGGATGGCTGCTGGAAAAGCTATTTCGGTGTCTGATTATTCCGCTTTGAGGGGACTCGGAAACCTTTATTCTACGGTTGAAAATGGAAATTCACTCGTTCGTTTGGGGGTTTGGTCCGAATATGATGCAGCAGAGCGGGTCAAGCAAGAAGCAGTAAAAAGAGGCTTCCCCAACGCAGTAGTGGTGGAGGAAAAAGGAACAAGTGCTGAAATTCAGACTTTTTTAGTTTCAAAAACGCCCGTTGCTGCGGGTGCTCCGCCCAAAAAATTTGGTGAAAAGGGCGTTCAACCGGCTGTTAATAGTAGTACAGAAAGAAAGGAAATCACTAAGCCATATTTTATTCGCATCGCAGCGCTGTCAAATCCTGATCGTTTTGATGCGTCATCGTTAAAGGATCTTGGCAGCATTGTCAAGCGCAAGGCTGAATTTTCACCGGGTATTACGATTGTGCTTTTATCAGGCTTTTCAACTGAGGCTGCCGCGGAAAAGGCCCTCCAAAAAGTGGTGGGTAAAGGATATTATGACGCCTACATCATGAAAGAAGAAAAAGGAAGATTGATCAGATTATAAGAAGATACCGCACCACCGAAGTAGTTGAGATGAACGGCAATGAAGCAGCGTCGTCCGGTATTGTAACTGGCCGACGCTGCTTTTCCGAGGTTCTTATTTTTCTTTGAGTAGTCGGTCAATATCGTCCATAAACTTATCCACGGATTCTTTATTGGTACCATCACAGAAAGAGCGAACGTGTCTGTTGCTGTCCACCAAAATCATCCGACCGGAATGGTCAAATCCTCCCGGAGCACTGGGGTCTTCCTTGGCTACGCTGAAATAATTGTCAGCGATACCGTAAATGGCATCGTGGTCACCCGTGACCAAGTGCCATTTTTTACTGTCAATACCTAGCTTTCGGGCGTGCGCCAGCAGCGCTGACACCGTGTCATTGCGTACGTCAATGGAATGTGAAAGCATCATCAATCTGTCCTCGTTCTTAAATCTCTGGTATATTCGCAGTCCGTTGGCCTTTACTTTGGGGCAAATGGTTGGGCAGTGGATAAAAAAGAAATCTGCCACATAGGCCTTACCCGCAAATGTGGCGTTGTTTACCCATTGACTGTCTTGATCAATAAATTGGAAATCCGGTATGGTAGGATAAAGGGTATCTCCGCCTGGAGACACATCTCGTTCTCCAAGAATGGGCAGGGGGCGATTGTCGTCTGGAGAGAAACACCCTCCCAAGAAAATTGCCAGAATGGTGGCTGTTGTTAGTAAACGCATGGTGGTTAATGATTTATACCGCAAAGTTGAGGCTTAATAGGCTGATTGTCATCAATATTAACAGGTTTTACAAAGCATTAATGGACGCAACTACCATTGGATGACTTGATTTTCTCGATATTTGCGCTTTCATTATGGCACTCTTACTTACGACACATCCTTTCCCGGATACAACGCTGGGTATTTGGCACATTTCTGAGGAGGAAAGTGATTTCAGGGAGGCCCTTCCAGTCAGTGAGGAGGAAGCGCAAGAATTGGTTGGCCTTCAGCAGGTACGTCGCATGGAGTGGCTCGCAAGTCGGTGGATGCTGCACCTTCTAACCGGTGTTTTTCAAAGGCTACCGCTGGCAAAAGACGCTTTTTCCAAACCTTTTTTCTTAGACCATCCAGATTTGTTTTGTTCCCTGAGTCACTCCCATGGGGTAGCCGGGGCGATGATCGCTTCTAACAATTGCGGTTGTGATATTCAGATGATCGTGCATAAAATGCCGAAAATTGCGGGAAAATTCCTCGGGGTTGAAGAATCCCATTTTGTCGCTGCATTTCCGGATGCGGTACAGCTGGAATTGTTTCACCTGATTTGGACTGCGAAGGAGAGTTTGTTCAAGGCTTACGGAATTAAAGCATTGGATTTTAAGGAGCATATTTTCGTTCGGAACTTGTGCTGGGATGGTTTTTCAGGAACAGCAGCGGGATTGATCAGAAAAAATGATTTCCACCAGGAATATGACTTGCGTTTTGGCAAAGTGGCCCTAGAAACCGGAAGTCTTATTTGGGCGGCCTGTTTGTGATAGCGGTTGGAACTCGCCCCCTTCGCGGTGTTTATTCGATGGGCGTCATTGCTCGTGATTTTAAAGTAGAAGGAGAAATACCAAGGTTTGGATCTGTATTGATGTGTGGAAAATGGCAGTGACAACCAATTTTAATCATCGCAAGGTGGTGTATGGCGTGGTCATATACAAACATCAATTCCCGACACAGGGAGCTTTTGTACAAAGGCCGTTCTGTACCAAAGAATTCAGCCTTAACATCCAGGGGTTGATCGGAGGAGAGTGTTCCCAGCATGCAGGTAAAAGATTCAAAAGCAGCCATAGTTGCCAAGGGATCTTGCTCGAAGCGCATATTCCGATCTCGCCCGGCATAGTCTACGATCCCTTGTTGGGCGCCTTTTTCAAGGCATTGGCAAAACTCAAGTATATGGCGAAAATGCTGCCCCAAAGAGCTGCCATCAAATTCCGTCAAAGGACGGCTGTATTCAGCAGGCTCCAATGCTTCTAATAAGCGTTCTATTTGATGAATAACATGTACTATTGCCTTGGTAATATGGGTCATGGTGTATTTGCTTGAGGAGTTGATGGGCTACACCTCAGATTATCCTGTTTTCTGGGGCATCTGGGGCCTGTGAAGTAAGCGGGAATCCTGCACGCATATTTCGGCTCAAAATTAGCTGCGATTTTCAGGATTTAGAAGATTTGCCTCATTTTTACGCCAGTAATTGTTCATCCATTGTCTTCTATGCTTCCACATCCTTTTGTACAACAAATGAAAAGCCTTCTCGGGGAGGAGGCTTTCGGGCTGTTCATATCTGCAATCAAGCAGCCACCTCCCGTGAGTATTCGCTTGAATCCGCGAAAAGTACTTTCGGATATGGTTTCCTACAAACCGGAAAAAACCTCCCGCGTCCCTTGGCATCCGGATGGTTATTATCTATCTGAGCGACCAATTTTTACCCTGGACCCTGCTTTTCACGCCGGAGCCTATTACGTACAGGAGGCATCTTCGATGTTTCTGTACGAAGCGGTGCAGCAGACGGTAGATCTCTCCAAACCATTGAAGGTTTTGGATATGTGTGCTGCCCCAGGGGGAAAAAGTACGTTGCTGGCATCCATGATCGGGGAGGGTAGTCTGCTGGTGGCCAACGAAACAATCCGTTCACGTACCCATTCGCTTCGGGAAAATCTTGAAAAATGGGGGCATGCCAACGTGGCTATTACCAGCGGAGCGGCAGAAGATTTTACTCCGTTGGAAAGTTACTTTAACCTCATATTGGTGGATGCGCCCTGTAGTGGTGAAGGGCTCTTTCGCAAAGACCCGGATG
>JBIPOY010000061.1:0-12051 GCA_044378705.1 Saprospiraceae bacterium | reverse complement strand
TTCCATTAATGGCTTACAGTATGGGCTTGAAATTGAACAAATAATCTATGACAGACTAAGTGCTTCGGCGCACTTATGTTTTGCTCAAAGAAGTGTTGATGCATCCAATTATGGCTTCATTGCTTATGATGGATTTAATTTTAAAAATTGGAGAGGCAATATTTCGATTAATTACCAAATTAACAATTGCCTAAATATCGGTTTTGGTTATGATAATAATAAACTAATGGACTTTGAGCATACATTGCGGAATCTAACCTTTCCTATGTCAAGATCATTAATAATTGATAAAGGTTTTAATGTATGTGTTCGAGGATACTGGGAAAACATAGAGTTGAAAGGATATTATCACTTCGGTTTAAATAATAACAGTTCTAATTCTATATATGAATTAAGCATTAAGCCAATAAACTATTTTGGGTTTTGCCTTGGTTATAGGATAAAAATAATTAACTCTTTCAAAAGAGACAAAAAGACTGAATGCCCAACGTTCTGAATAAATAAACGATGCTAATGTTTGGATGTGTTTATTCCGGAGGTCTGACCCCTGTGTGGATAAGTACGGGTTAAGTCGGGCGTAAGGTAGCGTACACAAACCAACCAAAACACGATTCGTAGCAGAAGGGCAGTTTTTTCTGCTCTTCGCTTCGAATAAATCAATCTCTTCAACCCTGCTTTTATCGCTTAATTTAGGGGGTTTAGCTGTCGAAGAATGGTCTAAAGCTCAACCATCAGCTTGCCCAGGCTCTCTTCCCCTATCTTGGAAATGTAGGATTGATACATCTGAAAACTGTATGCGCGATCAGGGTCTAATTTGATGAAACGCCCGCAAATCCGCGAATCCCCTTGGGCATACTCCAGTTCCCGATAGTCCAAGCCCTTCATTTCCTTGTACAGTGCCGCACGAAGTATCTGTTCCACGCTCGGCATATCACCTCGGCCAAAATTGCTCTCCTTCTGGCCCTTCATAACATCATCCTTGACATAGTCCAGCAATTCAGGGTGTTCTTCCAAAATGGTGTCAAGCAAGCCAAACTCCGGGTTTTTTACCCAATCAGCTTGCGCCAATTTTTGCGTAACCTTATTGAACAATGACATTTTCATGCCGCAAATTAATAAAAAAGCCTATTCGAAATAAAATAATTTGCTGATTGTGTTATCTTTATGGGCGAATCCGACTCTATGGACAGACACTAAGTATGGTGGCAGAGCAGTGACAGAATACCCGGTCAGCCAAAATCGGTCGTGCTGTTGGGCTTGGGCATATACACCCCATATCAGGGTCAGCGGAAGTAAAAGAAGCCATTTTTTCATGTCAGATGGATAAAAAGCCCCGTGCGCTGTGCGGCGCACGGGGCATGAAACGAAGCGTTTAATTTTTCACGATGGACAGTTTTGTTGTGCCGAGCACCCGCCCGTCGCGAAGCACCTGACAGACGTACAGCCCGTTGGGCAGGCCGGTGAGCGGAACGAACACCGTTTCAGCGCCTTCCGCTACCGTACCGCCCTGCGCCAGTGCGCCAAGCGTGTTGTATATCCGGTATTCCGCCGCTCCGTTGCGCGTCCAAGTTTCGGGTAGTTCCAGCACCACCCGATCTTGCGCAGGATTGGGGTAGAGGCGCAAGCCTTCAAGCGGCTTTGTCGCTTCAGTGGCGCTTACAGTAAGCGTGTCGCAAGGCGAGCCTTCCAGCGCTCCGAGGCGGTAGTTGGGGTGGACGGGAGTGGCAAGAACGAACCAGTTTGGCACTTGTAATCCGTGTTGCACCATGTTGCAATCTTTACCCTTTATGTCGGGTTTGTCTATGTAATTCAAGAAGTACACCCCATTGTTGGGCACGACATAAATCTTGCCATCCATGCCCAACTGGCACTCGCCGAAGGTGGTGTTGGAGCCGGGGCAGGGCTGGCAAAACCCGTCCCACACGGCCACTGTATCCACCGAGGCGGCTATGTCCGGCTCCCACAGGTCGTACTGCATGGCCCATACGCTGGCGGTGATGTACAGGAAGCGGGAGTTGGGTGAGACGGCCGCCCCGCCAAAGGGCTGCTGCGCGGGCAATTGTATCCAGCGGAAGTTGCTTAACTGCCCCGTGCAGCGGTCAAAGTCGAAGATGCGGTGGCCGTTGCGGGCATCGGAGTCCACATAGACGCTGCCGTCGGGGGAAAAGACGTTGTCGCCCCCTCTATCCAACGAGTCTATGTGTGTTGGTGCTGGCTTGTATCCTACTTCTTGGGTCAGGGAGTCTACGATACCCGTGTCGTTGAATAGCAATGTGTGATATGTGGCATTCAGATAATCTGGGACTACAATCCACCAGTCTCGTCCGTTGGCATGGCGCACGGCGTTGGGTTTGTCCATTGCCCAAACGTTGAGCAGTGGCCGATTCTTGAAAATGACCTTGCCCGCCCCGTTGTTGGCGGACATATCTACCAGAGTGTGCATCATTGGGCGCACACAGATACCCGGAAAAGCCGGGCCACACCACACATGGGTGAGGTGGATGATGTGGTACAAGTCCTTGTTGTGCGTACCGGGCAAAATTAGCAGTGTGCGGGTAAGTGGGTATGCAGCCTGCGTACCATAAGTCTGGAGCGGGTACTCGCCCGGGGAAACGTTCAAACTGTCGCCATTTTCGATGAGTTGGTGATTTTTGTTGCGCACCTGCCCGCCGTTGGTGTAGAAGAGCAGGTTGCCTTCTGCATCGCTCATGGTGCAGGTGGCTCCAAAGGTCTCAATCGGTATGACACCGGCTGTGACGGTCGGGGGCGAGGTTGCAAAGTCAACGATGTTGGCTAAGTATGGCGGTAAGCCGTTCAATGAATACCCTGTGATCCAAAAGCGGTCGTGCTGCTGAGCTTGGGCATATATGCCCCATTGCAGGAGTATTTGGACTAAAAAGAGCCGTTTTTTCATATCGCATAGATGTAAAAGCCCCGTGCGCTGTGTGAGCGCACGGGGCATGAACCGGAGGGTTTAATTTTTCACGATGGACAGTTTTGTTGTGCCGAGCACCCGCCCGTCGCGAAGCACCTGACAGACGTACAGCCCGTCGGGCAGGCCGGTGAGCGGAACGAACACCGTTTCAGTGCCTTCCGCTGCTGTGCCGCTGTGGGCCAGCGCACCAAGTGCGTTGTAAAGCCGGTATTGCGCCGCGCCGTCGCGCGTCCACTCTGCTGGCAGTTCCAGCGCAACCTGCCCTTGGGCTGGGTTGGGGTAGAGCCGGAAGCCGGTGATAGCCGCCTGTTTCGGGCCTTCGCGGTAAGTGCCCGCACAATCGGAAGGGGAGAGCGTTTCATCGCTCAGCCATTGCCAAAGCGCCCGGGCCTTGTATACCCCAAAACCGCCGTCCCAGGGGCACATCTCCGCTGTTTCGCGGATATGGGCAAGGTCTGCTCCCGTCAGCCACTGGCCGTTGCGGACTTTGCCGAGCCATAGGGCGTTGAGGGATTTTTCCCGGCTTTCCCAGGTCTCGACGCTGTTGAGACTGGTGTTCTCTATGCCCGCACTGTCTATTTCCGCGCTTAGGCCGCTGCGCCAGTTGACGAGCAGGGCGTTGATTTGCGTGTTGGCCGTTGCGTAATCGTTGGCCGCTGCGGCAAATTCATCCAGCAGTATTTGCAGTGCAGCTTCCGTAGGGCTGCCGTTCCAGATGGCGTCTTCCTTGGCAGCCATGACAGCGGCGACGTTGTCGGCAGCGCCTTGGTACGCCAGCAATTGTTGCTCTGCAGCGGCCGAAAGCGGCACTGCCGTCATAAGCCGCTCGTCCACGTGGTCGTAAGCCCCGACGTTCGTGCCGGACGCGCCCTGATAAAAATTCTGTACTGTAGCACTGGAGGATACCAAAGCGGGGTTTTCCCGCAACTTGCGATAAAGCAGTCGGCGGCTGACCCAATTGTAGCCGTCCTCAAAATCGTTGCCGATGGCAATGCCCGCGCCTGCGGCCAATTCTTCGCCCTCGCTGATGACCTGCGGCGGAGTGGGGCCGCATGGAGCATCTGAACCCGGCACAAACCAATCGCTAGGCAATATGCCCGGCTGCAACTCGAAGGTACGGGGGTATTGGGTGGACGTGCCTTGAAGGGTGCGGTAGGTAGAAAGTTGGACAAAGTTTTGAAAGGGGCTGTCATGCCTTGCTCCGGTCAATCCGCCGCCGGGGGCGTATCCCGCGCTCTCCCAGCGGTTGCCTGTTTCTAATTGTATGCCCGTGCGTGCCATGTCGGTGTAGTGCGTCCCGTACAGGGAGTTGTAAAAATGGTTGCAGCGTATCTGGTTTTGCGCGCTGCAGTCGCCGTTGAAGAGCAGGGCCGCCCCGGTGTTGTAAATGTGGTTGTTGATCACGGCATTGGCGGGGCTGTTGTCGAGTTGGATGCCCCGTCACGGAAAATCGTGAGTTCTGTGCTGTTGCGAGGGATAGAAAAAGAGGTGCCGCTTCCGCTTGGGCCAATGTCGGTTGACCAGGAGTATTCAGAGCCCGCCTGCGGGGTTTTGATGTTGATGTCAAAACTGTTGGTCTGGACTTGGATACCCACGTCGCACTGGGCATGAAGGCCCGAGATGATGGCGCTGCAAAGCAGCAGAATAATGATTAACTTTTTCATTTTTGAAAGTGTTTGATATGACCCTTTTATGCTTCCTGTCGGAGTGGGGATGCCGACAGGCTTTGCTGAGGCAAGACAACATAACACATTCGTTTCCATGGAAGTGAAGCGATTTTTTCTTTTTGCCTACGCGGCTTGCGTGTTTCTTGACCTGGATTACGATTGATATTTATGATGTTTGCCACTAACGTTTGCACTCACGACGTGCCCGCCGGGGCGTTGGCCTTGCGGTTTGGGTGAGCTTCTCCCCATTCTTCGATAGCAAAAGTGCCCAAATTTCGCGGCAGCAATGATATTGATATGCTCGAAGCGAAGAGCAGTCTGGAAACGGCCCTTCTGCTACGAATCCTGTGTTGGCGGTTTTGTGTATGCCATTTACTTACTATGGAGCCTATCGGGATCAAGGTACGCTTTTTCACTTTACAGGTACACTTTGGGGAACAATATCTCCTGACTTGCTTCTTGCCAGGTGTAATTCAATTTTTGGCAAAAGTCAGCAGGCGGTGGGGATTGGAATAGATGGGGTTTGGCGGGTGCTTGCTTTTGAAGAACGCTACCTTGCTTCGCTTGAGAAAGAAGCCCAGAGAAAAGAGGCTGGAAAGACTGTGCATCAGACAGTTTTGCGCTCCATCGAGAAGAACCAAGAACGGCTGGAGATTACTCAGGAATTAAGGCGGCATTTGCACAAAAGTTCAAATGGGGGTTTGAGTTAATACTCATATGTGCAAAAAGCAGACGATAATTGGATGTAAATGGATACAAAAATGGATATTTTTGTACTTTTGGCTTGATAATTGGATGTAAATGGATACAAAAATGGATGTGTTCAAAACCCATACATTAAAAATCACCCATGAGTTCCTTGCTCTAATCGGAGAGATTGACGAATTCAAAGGGGCATGGAGGGCGCTCGGTACGTTAGCACCAGAGCGTCTTTCCGCATTACGTCATGTAGCTACAATTGAGAGTATCGGTTCTTCGACGCGAATTGAAGGCAGTAAACTTAGTGATAGAGAAGTAGAGCGGCTTCTTTCCAACCTTGCCATAAAATCCTTTAAATCTCGTGATGAGCAAGAGGTGGCTGGTTATGCTGACGTAATGAATACTGTGTTTTCTGCCTCGGCAGAAATTGCCATAACAGAAAACCATATTCGGCAGCTACACCGGGACTTGTTGAGGTACAGCGAGAAAGATACCCGGCACAGGGGGAATTATAAAACAAACACAAACAGTATAGCCGCTTTTGATGCTGATGGCAAACAAGTGGGAATTGTCTTTGAAACAGCAACGCCTTTTGATACGCCAAGATTAATGACTGAATTGGTGACCTGGTATAATGAGTTTACTGAAAGTAAAACCGTTCACCCACTCATCGCCGTTGGGATTTTTATTGTGGTTTTTCTGGAAATTCATCCTTTTCAAGATGGAAATGGCCGCCTTAGCAGGGTTCTAACTACACTTATGCTGCTAAGGGCAGGGTATGCTTATGTTCCTTATAGTTCACTCGAAAGTGTTATTGAACAGAATAAAGAGGAGTATTACCTGGCATTAAGGCGAACACAAGACACAATCCGCACTGAAACTCCCGATTGGGCACCTTGGTTACTGTTTTTTCTGAAAGCATTGCGGCAGCAAATGCAAAACCTGAGACAGAAGGTTGAGAAAGAAAAGATTCTTCTCTCCAAACTTCCAGAGCAGTCCGTCACCATTCTTGACCTGTTGAGGAAACATGGCCGCTTGTCTGTTGGACAGACCAGCCAGATTTCTGGCGTAAGCCGCAATACCCTCAAGAAACATTTTCAGGCATTACTTGACTGTGGTTTGATTGAATCAAACGGAAAAGGGCGGTCGGTTTGGTATAGTTTGAAGTGAAATCAAAAATAAACGGTTAAATAAATTTATTAAGAATGACCTCAGGCGCAAAATTTCTACGAGCAGACGTAAGCACCCGACGAACCCCACTCTTCTCCCTCCAGGCACAGCCTCTGCCCGGCTGAACAAATAACCCGGTTTCACCCACCCACAGGCAGCCACATCGGCTGTCTGTGGGTATTTCTGTTATGGCCATGCGCAATCTCTTCATTTTTTGTTACATATTGTTATGTTTCTCAAGTACAAATGCCCAAATTTGGTTCAACAAATCTTTTGATTTTGACCAAGTAGGACTGGCGTTCGCCAGCTTGGAATACAACGGAGGTCACACAGTTTCGATTTATGGCAATCTGATTGATAGTGACCTGAAGTATGGGCTTCTTTTTGCATCATTTGATACTTTGGGCAACCTGTTGGATTACAATGTTGAATATGACAGCCTGAACGATGTCTTTACGTTGGTATATCCTAACAGTTTTGTCGGGCTGGCAGACGGTTCTGGGTATGTCGGAGTGGGTTCATTTTTTTACAGCAAGAATGGCTATTTGGCAGTTTACAACAATGATGGCACAATACAAAAGTTTGCGGAGTATGAAGATTTGGGCACACGGGTTGATTTTTACAAGGAAATTATCGAAGTACCAGACGGCTTTTTCATATTGGGCGACAAGCAGCTCAACGATTACCACTCACATATCTTCCTGATGAAGACTGACAAAGAAGGCAATAAACTGTGGGAAAAATTGTACGGGCACCCGACAAGGGAAAATTGGTTCGGCAGCATCGTCAAAGTCAATGACAACGAGTACGTCATTGGCGGTGCTACCACAACCATTCCTCCCTTTCCGCAACTGGTTTACAACACCAGCAACTTCTACGTCATTGACAGCCTTGGCACCCTCAAATCATCTTGGCAAAGCCAGCTAAGTACAACGGATATAGGCGTAGGATACGGTATGCAACGAACAGAACAAGGGGGATGGGTTTATCCAACCATTGAAGTGCAGTTTGAAGCGCCATTAAATGTTCTCGAAAGGAAATTAAAAATCATAGAAAGAGACAGTCAATTTAACATCATAAATGAAAAATCCTACGGCAATTTTAGGCCTAATAATATTCAGCAAAACTTCAAAAAGCTGTCTAATTCTGATTATCTGATGTTGGGAACAAGGTCAATTCAATTTTCCTCACAAACACAGTATCCAAGTTTGAACATGGGATCATTGCTCAGGGTCTCGCCCACAGGCGACAGCATTTGGAATTTTCTGGACACTGCGTTTGGTCTGGCACAAAATCGCATATACGATGTCGTCGAACTCCCTTCGGGTAGCATAATTGCCTGCGGATACAGCCAAACCCTCAACCCACCCAAAGACTGGGGCTGGCTTGTAAAAGTCAGCAAGGACGGGTGCGTGGACACACTTAACTGCTTCCCGATGTCAAGTGTTGGAGACTTTATGAAGGAACAACAGATAAAGGTCTATCCAAATCCTACCTCTGACTTCATCTACCTTGACCTGCCGGAGAGCGAACAGTCAGAATATCAAATAATTGACCTTAGCGGCAACCTCATAAAATCAGGAGTCGTTTCAGACTCAAAGATTAGTATTTCCCATTTGTCTTTGGGCGGGTATGTGCTGAAAGTGAGATCGAAAAAAGGGATAACCGTGAAAAAAATAATAAAAATATAGGATATGGTGCTAACTCTTAGGGCTTAACCGCCTGCGGGGGGCGGCGTAGCCGCACAAACCATCCCCTACCCACAATCCCCCCCCGCTGGCGGTTGAGCCTTGTTGAACGAAGCCGGCACTACTTGCGATCACAAGCAGTAGTGCCGGCTTTTTTTCGTCCTGATCGGTCGGGTGCTATGGGTTTTCAACCCGGTTTTGCCCTGCTTCCCGGTCGGGACTTTTCCTGTTTTTTTAAAAAAACGGTTCCGTTTTTGGGTAATGTTTCAAAAAGTGTGTCTGTTCAAGGTCTTCAATATGTAGTCAAAGAATGATTTGGATCAAAAATGCTTAGGTTTTTGTGGTGCCTTTTTCCATATTTCAATACCCTCGCCGGTCAAAAATCCTCAAAAATTTTTGATCGGCGTAAGGGTTGTTGAAATTGTGGGAAAAGAATCTTTTCAAGTGTTCTTTTCTGCCCAAACGAAGCGTTTTTGTTCATACTCCAACTTAGGTACCTTTCGTTCGTAGGCAGTTCTTGTCATGGATACTTTGCCCAACAGAAAGATGACCGAGCTGCTGTCAGGCATAACGCCCCGTGCTGCAGCGGTTTCTAAACCACTCAAGCCGTCTGCTACAATCAATCCCAAGCGTTTAACGCCCCGTTTTTGTAAATCTCGAAGCACTTCTTCCCAGCCCGAAGCACTTTCCGTAGGAAAATTCACGATCGCCAGCACCTCCCGTGTCCGGTCGCTCTTTACACCCAATATAGTGTAGTACGCTTCTTTGCTTACTGCTCCATCCCGTTTGGTACTCCAGAACAAAGCATCGATGTATACAATCGGAAAATACTCGTCCAATGGACGCAAAAGCCAGCCCAGCACTTCTTCACGAGCGTAATCAAACATCCGGCTAACGCTCGATTTGGAATAATGACGGCCGTACAGTTTCTCGAACAAGTCTCCCACTTGCGCCGTCGTCAGCCCTGCACCGAACAACTCAAAAGCGATCTTGCGACACCCTCTTCCTGGTCGCGCAAAACGCTCATCAACAGCGGATAAAAATTGCCATCGCGGGTGCGAGGAACGCGAAGTTCCAACATCTTGCCCCGCCCATAGGCTTTTACCTGCCGAAATCCGTTGCCCTTGTCTCCTGCGGATTGAGTCAAATGTTACTGACGTTCGGCTTTCATCATGGCCTCAAAGGACATCCGTAAAAGTTCATTAAATCCGTCTTCCTGTGGCTTGCAACTTCCGTTAAAAGTGCCGTAATTTGTGTCTTGCTTAATTGCATCGGGTCTTCTTTTTTAGTGTGGTTTTGCGACCACTAAAATGAAGACCTTTTTTCATTTTTCAGACACACTTTTTGGAACACTATCTACTACAAAGATTACTGTGCATTAGGTTCCACTTTGTTGCCGAATAATGGCAGCACAAATGCTGTTTCAAACGATAAGTGCTCGTTTACGATTACTCGCACACAATAATCAACTAAAAAATGGGGCAGGGGCAATATGTTCACTGCCCCCTTTCCTTTTTATCATGGCAAAAATCCTTATTGTAATATCCCTTCAACTTGTATGTAACAGCGTTTCCAGTTGGGGTCAAAAGATTTATGTTAGCGGTATTGCTGGCATAAAAATACACTCTAATCAAAATCAGTTACCAGAATACCCTGACGCTTGGCAGATGTTAAGTTCTCCTTTGTTTGGATTTAAAATTAGTCACAAAAAACTCCCCATAGACTTAATATATACACATGATTTTACATTCGCAATATACAATGAAGTTGGCAACAACCCAGCAGGCATATCAAATGTCCCTCAAAAAAGTGGTGGAAATTTACTGTTATTACAATATAATAAAAATATCTTATTAGCAGGGATTGGGTATTACCAGAGAAAGCATGAAAGTTTTACGTTGTTTGTAGTACCCGAAGCAAATAAAACCGAAAATTTAATTGTTTTATCTGCTGGATTACACTTCAGGAAGTTAGATATCGATTATCAAAGACAAATCCAGTATAAACCATTTTTTGGTGTTTTTGACTGGGGGTTTCAATCTATAAATTTACGCTATCACATTGGGAAACACCAAAAAATAGTTCCTAAAAAACTGACCAAGTTTATGGAAATTGAAATAAGAACTGGTGGACGGCTCTCCCCCGTTAAGCAAACATTTTTGACAGGGGAGACATCCTCATTAGTAAAATTATCGCCCAACATAGGCATAGACATTTATTTTTACAGGATAAATACATCTGTGTTGTTTGATAGAGACTGGTGGATTGCAATAAATGGTGGATCTTTCCAAAGGGACATAAAAGGTTATGTCTCTAACTCAACCATTGGACTTTGCTATCATATCCAGACAAAAAAGGAAAAAATAATAAAAGTTGGTGCAGGGGTGGCTTACATCATTGACCATAACTCCATATATTAAGCGCGTACAAAAATAAATCAAGGATTATTAAAGCCTAATTCTTGGTATTATAACGTGAAAGGTTTATATTTTTCATACTACCATCCTGTAACAGATAATGTAGAATTAGAGTTTCGGCAAATTTTACCACTAATTAATGAAAAGTTATTTAATCCTTCAAGAACATCTTTGGGTTTGGCATATAAATTTAAACCATAAAGCGCAGAGGGTGCATTGACGTAACTTTGGAAGCGCGTTCGCCCCCTGACTTGCTTCTTGCCATGTGTAATTCAATTTTTGGCAAAGGTCAGCAGGCGGTGGGGGCAGGGCAAGATGGTGTTCGTCGGGGGCTTACGGCAAAACCGAGATTTCCGTCTTATTTTACACACCCGCGTTAAGGCACCAATTCACAAAAATTTCAAACCTGTAAAATGCTCTAATTATGAGAGTAAATCTAAAAAAATACGACGTCGCAAATGCATTAAGGTTGATGGTCAGCCTACTTTATGTTTGCGCGACATTAACGTTAAATGCTCAAAACCAATCCTTTTGCGGAACGGTTGGTGGAGGGCCTGGTTCAATCGGGCCGATACCACCCAATTTTCAAGGCAACAATCCACCCTCTGGCCCTTTTTACATTCGGGTTTATCCCCATGTTATCAGGATGCCGGATGGCTCTGGCGGGCAAACCGATGAGGCAATAGATGCTGCTTTTGCGAGGCTGGCAGCCGATTTTAACCCGCACAATATCTTCTTTGTGCGTGCTTGTGACGTGATTGACGTTAATGTTTCGGAAGGTGACTACTTCGATTTCAACATCTGGTGTGATTTATGGGGAAACCAGTTGTTCCAGCACAATGACGGAATCGATATGTTTTTCTGTTCAGAGGATGTAACCAACAATGCCGGAGGGATTGCCGCTGACATTCCGAGCAAAACGCTTTGGGTTGGTGGAACTTGGCCTATTGGTCAGGGGGCACCTTGGAATGCAGCCGTTTCTCCCATAATCTCTCACGAAATGGAACATTGCCTTGGGCTTTGGCATACTTTCCACGGAACAATCCCAGAGATAGGCATAGACTGTCAAGGAGGCACTACTGTTGATCCCAATGCTTGTTGCGAACTCGTGAATGGTTCGAATAGTGCAAGTTGTGGAGACTATGTAACGGATACGGATGCCGACCCTTTACGTTGGTTTCAATTTTTCACAAACAATCCACCTTGTGCAGGCGGGCTTGGATGGTTGCATATTAATGATTTTTTAAATTGCATGACCCATGACCCAAACACATTTGAGAGATTTGATTTCAATGGTCAATTATATACGCCGTTACTCGATAATACCATTGTCATACAATCAAAGCCTGTTGTGCTTAACAGGCTTCACGGACGGGCAAGGTGAGCGCATGCGCCAAGTCATCGCCATCTCGCCCATCCTGCAAGCCTGCTTAGTGCAACCTGACATGGTGGATGTGATCATCAACACGAACACT
>JBIPOY010000331.1:0-4149 GCA_044378705.1 Saprospiraceae bacterium | reverse complement strand
GTACCAAAAAATGACCCTTGATATCAATCCAACACTTGGCACCGACACCCCGGAAAATTTATAACATTAGCGCTTGGGCCTGCGTTGAGAGGTTTGGCTTGGGGAATAAATCCCCGGCAGCATCCCAATGGAATTGAAGAGACCAAGCGAGACGGAAACGGCCTCGGAGAGGCCTAACGTTTGTAATGAAGACCAAGCGCGGTGGAAATATATAACCACACCTAATACTATTATTCCCCTTAAAAATATAGCGCTTTTTTTTCAAAAAAAACCAGTTCTGATAATTTACATTTACACCATTTTTTAAAATTATATTTTATTTATTTAATATTTTTTAAAATTATATTTTATTTATTTTAAAAATATAAACAGTAAAATTGAAATTACTTTTCATGTAAAAGATTAAAAAAAGGTTGGATAAACTGACCTACTTTTGTCGCAACCTACATCAGTTTTACTTCCAACGTTCCATCACCACCTACGGGAACGTTTTGACTCCTTTTATACATGGCAAATGCACGTCTGACGGCTATCGGAATGGCCGTTCCGAAAAAAAAAGTTCCCAACGCTTATTTTGAATCCATCATTGAAACCACCGATGAGTGGATTGTCTCTCGCACCGGTATCAAAACACGCTACCATGTAGAAGAAGGTGAATTTACAAGCGACCTTTGTGTTCATGCGGTAGAAAATTTGGTTGAAAAGTATCCGACATCCCTAGAAGATGTAGATATGATATTGGTTTCCACCGTGACTCCCGATCAGCCAATGCCCAGTATGGCATGCCGGGTACAGTATCGTTTGCACATGCCAAAAGCCGGTGCTTTGGATATTTATGCCGCCTGCGCTGGTTTTTCTTACGGAATTGTTGTGGCCAAAGGGTTGATTGCGGGTGGCTCACACAAAAAAATACTGGTTATCGGCGCTGAAACACTGTCAAGGGTGACCGATTTCACGGATCGCACGTCCTGTGTGCTTTTTGGAGATGGCGCAGGAGCCGTCTTGATTGAAGCCGATCCAACGGGCAACATTGGTGAATGTATCACTGGTGCAAGCGGTGAAGGTGGCTCCGACCTCTATATCTCCGGTTATGCTTCAACAATTGATGGACACGAATTAAAAATGAACCGCTGTATTGTTCAAAATGGTCGCAGGGTGTTCAAATGGGCGGTCACAACGGTGGCTGCTGAAATTAAAAACCTGTTGGCCAAAAACAACCTGACGTTGGGGGAGATTGATTGGTTTGTACCCCATAGCGCCAACCTGCGCATCATTGAAGCGATCTGCAATGAAACAGGTTTTTCTATGGAAAAAGTACTCGAAAGTGTGGTCGACTACGGCAATACCTCCTCTGCCTCTATCCCAATTGCGCTCTACAATGGTATCCAGTCCGGTAAAGTAAAACGCGGTGACCGAATCATGCTTTTCGGTTTTGGTGGAGGCTTGGCCTATGCAGGAACCATCATTACCTGGTAAAAAGTGCCCAGACCATCAACTTTTTCAGCTTTGGTGGAGGCTTGGCCTATGCAGGAACCATCATTACCTGGTAAAAAGTGCCCAGACCATCAACTTTTTCAGCGCTGTACCATCTTATTCTTGTCAAGTGAATCAAACAGACATCAATTACATCCTTACCCATCTGGGAGAAAATCGCGAAGATTACTTTCACGCGATTGCGCCCCCGGTCGTACAAAGCAGTAATTTTGCTTTCCCCAATTTAACAGCCTTTCGGGATTCCTTTTCCGATGAACTACACCACCATGTGTACTCACGTGGCAACAATCCAACGGTTGAAATACTGCGAAAAAAACTAGCCGCTCTAGAAAAAACAGAGGACGCACTGGTGTTTTCCAGTGGCGCTGGGGCCATTGCAGCAGCGGTGATAGGCAATATTCGAGCAGGTGAACACATCATTTGCCAACAAGCGCCCTATTCCTGGACGTCGCATTTGCTCCGAAAATTCCTGTCCCGCTTTGGTGTGGAACATACTTTCGTGGATGGAACAAACATCAATGCCATCAAAGAAGCCATCCGCCCCAATACAAAAGTCCTCTTCCTGGAAAGTCCCAATACCATGACTTTTGAAATCCAGGATTTGGCGGCCTGCGCAGCGCTTGCGAAAGCCCACGGCTTGGTGACGATCATTGACAATTCTTATGCCTCTCCGATTTTCCAAAATCCCGCAGATTTCGGGATTGATATCATTACGCATTCCGGAACAAAATACCTCAATGGCCATTCTGATGTGGTAGTGGGTGTATTGTGCGCCGATAAGGCCATGGTGAAAAAGATTTTTGAATCTGAGTTGATGACCCTGGGTGGTGTTTTGAGCCCCCACGATGCAGCGCTGGTCATTCGTGGATTGCGTACCTTGCCGTTGCGGGTAAAGCGCAGCGATGAAAGTGCCCTTTATTTGGTTGGTAAACTGGAGCAACACCCCAAAGTAGCCCATATATGGCACCCTTTTCACCATAGTTTCCCCCAACGAGCGCTGGCGATGAAGCAAATGCGAGGCTGCGGTGGCTTGTTCTCCGTCACGTTTAAGACAGATTCTCCTGAAAAAATGGAGGCTTTTATCCACGGTATTGAACGCTTTTTAATGGCCGTTAGCTGGGGTGGACACGAATCTTTGATGATCCCGACCATCGGATTTTACAATGTTCCCGGTCGTGATAACCCGGTGATTCCCTATACTTTTGTTCGCTTCTATGTTGGGCTTGAAGATCCTGAATGGCTGTGGGAAGACCTTGAAAAAGCCATGCTGTTCCTTTAAGTATCGTCAAATGGCTGTTTGTCAAAAAAAAGCCAACATACAATATTCAGCTTTGGCATGCAACTTTTCAGGTACCTTGCGCCCCACATTCACGGCAAGATCGACCTTATACGAAGACCCTTGCGGACCAACTGTTTCGGTATTTCATGAAAAATCAGACCTTATTCCTCGCTACTTGCTTCCAATTACTAGTAGCCACCCTCGGTGCCCAAATCAGCTTCTCTAACAAGACCAATTTATTAACCCCCATCGATCATAGGAGCGGAGTAGCCATTGCCATCATCGATATGAATGGCGATGGCTTGGATGATATTGCGCGCATGGAATTGGGTACCAACCTGAATATTCAGTACCAATCAACACCCAACGAACCATTTACGACGTTGCAGGTGGGTAATTTGCCTGGCAATGCCGGGAGTCAGTGGGGCATGTGTACGGGGGATGTTGACAACAACGGATTTGCGGATGTCTTGGCAGGTGGATACTACGATGGTGTTAAAATTATCAGCGCCAGCGACGATGGGTCATCGTTTAGCATCGAAAATTTATCACAACCCTCTACGTTTGTTCAGGGTGTCAATTTTGCCGATATCAACAACGATGGTTGGTTGGATGCATTTGTATGCCATGATGATGGTGCTGCCCGGGTTTTTGGTAACAATGGAGACGGCACTTTCACCTACCAACCCATGTGGCTGAATTTGGTAACAGAGCCGGCATCAGACAATTCCGGCAATTACGGATCGGTATGGAGCGACGTGGACAATGATGGAGATGTGGATTTGTACATTGCGCACTGCCGACAGGGCGTCAATGACCCCACGGATCCCCGGCGGATCAACCAATTGTTTCTGAACAATGGCGATGGAACGTACACCCAGGATATTGCCAATGTGTCCGGATTGCGTATTGGGGCTCAAAGTTGGACGGCTGATTTTGGAGATATTGACAACGATGGAGATTTTGATTGCTTTATCACCAACCACGATGTCTCAAGCCAGGTGTTGGAAAACGATGGTTCCGGGCACTTTACCGATATTACGGCCTCCTCCGGTATTTTAGATGTGATTCAGGGGGCACCCATACAAGGGGTGTTTCGTGATTTTGATAACGATGGTTTTGTTGATATCCTTGTCGCGGGATCATATCAATATATTTTCAGAAATAATGGAAACAAGACTTTTAGCGCAGTAGAGGGTATTTTTGACAATAATAATATGGAATCTTTTGCCGTAGGCGACTTAAACAGCGATGGATTTCAGGATATTTATGGCGGATATGCGAATATTTACACCGATCCGTCGTCTATTCCCGATGCCCTGTGGATGAACGATGGCAATGACAATCACTTTTTTGGGCTTACACTGCGAGGTGTA
>JBIPOY010000060.1:0-12084 GCA_044378705.1 Saprospiraceae bacterium | reverse complement strand
TTTTTTGAAGTGGAAAACAAAGAGCCCTTCTACGACGAGGATGGGAGCGGGCTTAAAGGTGATGAGCGCCGGTTCTGCACTTGGATTGTTGAACACATGTTCTTTGATGGTCACTTCATTTCCTTCTAGCAATTGGTTAATATCGTTTCGAAATTTTTTTTTGTCGAACGAGGTAGGGAGGTCAAAGTTGTAAGCGCCGTTTTGGTCGCGCTGCTGTTGTTCGCGCGGCAGGTAGTAGTCGTCTTGAGACACCATGCACACCTGTTTTTCAGTGAATGACTGCCGTAAATACCGGATAAAGCTAGTTTTTCCGCTGCCACTGCCGCCGCATATTCCAATTACAAAAGGTTTCATTGACGATGAGAAGTTTGATAGTAAAAGAAAATGGATGCGCAAAAACGCACCTTTTGGATACGGTATTGGTTGTATTTGCCGGAACAGAGGGTTACAATTTACCCGAATTTTACAACAAAAGTAGGGTCTCTCCCGATTTTTTTTTTAATAACCAATCTCGAAGCGTACTTTTCGCCGCGAAAAGGCAAGTTACCCCCAGTCCTTTCATTCTATTTACCTAATTGTGTAACTGGTTAGCGTGGTCGCGTCTGAGACGAAAAAGTGGCCATTTTTTATCTCAGACGCGACCACCGCAGTATTCACATCTAATTTTGAAAAAACAAACGTATGATTGGTATCTTGGGCATTGTTCTTATTCTTGGCGTTGCGTACCTGCTTTCCAACAATCGCAAGGCGATAAACTACCGTACCGTGGGTATGGGCTTGCTCCTGCAAGTACTGTTGGCTGTTTTTATTTTAAAAACGCCCATTGGCAAGAAAATATTTGAATGGTTGGGTCATGTAGTGACCAAAGTGCTGAATTTTAGCGACGAGGGTGCGCGCTTTGTTTTTGGCATACTGGCCGATCAGACGGCTTTTGGCAATGTAATAAAGGCTACCGCCGCCAATACAGAAGTTGGGCCCCAGCCTTGGAGTACAGATAGCCTAGGCAACCCTGCCTTTTTTGGTGGATTCATTTTCTTTTTCAAAATTATTCCGACCATTATTTTTGTCGCTTGTTTGGTGAATATTTTCTACCACTTGGGTGTCATTCAAAAGTTGGTAGAGTGGCTTGCCAAGGGGATGAACTACTTTATGAAAGTGAGTGGCGCGGAGTCATTGAGCAACATTTCCAGTGCTTTTGTAGGCCAGGTGGAGGCTCAAATTATGATCAAGCCTTATCTGAAAGGAATGACCATGTCAGAACTCATGGCATCTATGACGGGTAGTTTTGCCTGCATCGCAGGCGGGGTCATGGCGACCTATATCCTGTTTGGGGTGAAAGCTGAATACCTTATCGCAGCCAGTATTATGGCTGCGCCGGGCGCCTTGGCCATCGCCAAAATCATGTATCCTGAAACGGAAGTGTCCGAAACCAAGGGTACTGTGAAGTTGAAAGTAGGCAAAGAGCATTCTAATATTGTGGATGCCATATCGGCGGGCTGCTCCGATGGCATGCGTGTGGGGCTCAATGTGTTGGCCATGTTGGTTGGCTTTCTGGCACTCATTGCACTGCTCAATTTTCTGTTGCTCAAAGTGGGGGGTACCATCAACTATCTGGGACTTACCAAGGAGCTTTTTGGTGGTTGGGACCCCTGTACCCTGAGCCTCAATACGATCCTAGGTTCTGTGTTTTCAATTTTTGCCTGGACCATGGGGGTGCCTTGGCATGAATCTTCCCAAGCGGGCGCACTCATGGGTACCAAGTTGGTGGCCAACGAATTTGTGGCTTATCTTCAGCTCAAAGACATCATCGCCAGCAATAGCTTGTCGCCCAAAACCATCGCAATTGTCAGTTTTGCGTTGTGCGGTTTTGCCAACTTCAGTTCTGTTGGCATACAAATTGGGGGTATTTCAGCCTTGGAGCCCAGTCGCCGTTCCGATTTGACAAAATTGGGGTTCCGGGCCCTCATCGCCGGCACCCTGGCTTCGTACTTGTCGGCTACCTTGGCAGGTTTGTTGTTTTAGGCTGTAGAGCCACGTATACGGCAAGTTGACTGTCCCCAAAAGGTCCTTTTTGTCTTAGGCACGACCACCTAACCAGTTGCCTCTAAACATCGTTTTTCATACTCCCACAACGATACTTCAATACGAAGACTATGAAAATATTCTGCATAGGGCGAAATTACGTAGACCACGCCAAGGAATTGAACAATCCGGTTCCTGCGGAGCCCCTGATCTTCATGAAGCCGTCCACGGCATTGCTCGTGAACAATAAGCCGTTTTACCACCCGGATTTCAGTCAAAACATCCACTATGAAGGGGAAATCGTGCTGCGAATCTGCAAAAACGGGAGATCCATTCAGCCTGAATTTGCGGCGCGGTATTACGATGCGGTGGCATTTGGTATAGATTTCACGGCGAGAGATCTACAGGACACCTTGAAATCGAAGGGGCAGCCTTGGGAGATAGCCAAGGGTTTCGATCGCTCTGCTCCCATCAGTAAGTTTATTCCGCTGGCTGATTTGAAAAATCCGGGTTCGATTGAGTTTCAGTTGAAAAAGAACGGAACCGTGGTGCAAGATGGCAACACCAAGGATGTTATTTTTGATTTTAACACCATTATTTGCCATATTTCACGCTATTTCACGCTTCAAACAAACGACTATATTTTCACCGGCACCCCTGCGGGGGTAGGGCAGATACAGATAGGCGACGTGTTGGACGGCTACCTAGAAGGGCAACATTTGTTGCATTGCGCGGTGAAGTAAACGGGTTTGAGAATCTTTGGGCGGGGTGTTATCACACCGGCCGGAGATCCTCAAACTTAATCAAGGGCACTGCTTGCTTGCCAATGTGTTCGCCCAGCATCCGGTAGGCTTCAAATTGGGCGTCATCGAAGTACTGGTCGGAAGATGCCTGGTGTGGAAATTTGGGGTTTTTCTTAAAATAGTTGAGTACCATGACTGGTGCACGCTCTGCTATGGGAGGAGGCGCTGCGTTTTCATCGTATTCTTCAGCGGCAGCCTTCAACAGGTTGACGGATGACTTCAAGTAAATAATTTGGCCTGTTTTCTGGTAAAACCGCATTTCTTTTTTCCCGTCCTTGTTGGTGATCTCTTCTTCCAGGTTGTATATAACATTGCCCTCTGCGACGCTGGAGGGGCTAAAGAAATCACCCGAAGCTGTTTTGTGTGGCATTAATTTACTGAGGTCTATGTTAATGTCCACGTTGTAAATGGATTTTGCGAGCCGCACGGCTTGACCGAATGATTCAAAAGAATAAGAACCATCTGCTTCAAAGTCGGCCACGACGATGGTGCTGCACCTGCGTTGCAGCAGCGGTAGCAGTCCCAGGTTATCGCCTGTGTGGCCGCCGTCAGACACATTTACTTTGCGCGTATCCGCGCCCAAGTTTCCGGTCAATTCTCGCCAGATATAGTGCAGCCAGAAGGGGTATCTGTGGGATATTTTTAACCATTTGAGCTGTAGATTGTCCCGCGAAAAAAGGGCTTGAATTTTATTCTTCAAGGGGCTGGACGCTTTTTTTGTTCCGCTTGATTTCGCCCGTAATTCCTGTTTTTTATAAGCTATAAAGTATTTGGGATTGTCTATCCAGTATCCGGTTCGCAGGTTGAGCAGCGTCATGTAAAAATTGGAGGCGGCAAAACTCAAGGGTCCCATACCGGAGGACAACGCAGCGCCCGAGATGGCCATGGCTGTACTGAGTTTGGTGGAGCCGAAATTGTACACATGGGTATTGGCATACCCTGTTGAACGGGATCCGATGAAAAACTTGGAGAAAATGAAGTGTTCGCTGCGCAGTGTTTTGGCAGACAGCTCATGCGAGCCCTGTAGGTTTAGGGCCGTCACAATCAGGTGATACGGCGCGCGAAAACTCCCTTCTCCAAGCGCATGCAGCGGCAGGTCAACATGGTTGCGCAGGTTCATGCGCAGCAGACTATACTCTTGCTCGTCGGTGTGATGATCCTTCGTTTTTATTTTGAGGCGGCCACTGGTACGTAAAAAGGCTTCAGACAGGCGGTCTCGATAAAAATAGTGCAGCGATACATCGTTGGCATTGACGGCAAAACCCATGATCAGCAGCAACGTCAGGGCTATAAAAAACAGGGCAAGCACAACATCGGTACGGGTCCAATCCTGACAAGCAGCAATTTCCGGAGCCCAGTGGAGCAAGAGGTGCTGCTCAAGTGAAAAAAGTCCCTGTGAAATCCAGGCAAAAGCCAGGCCAACAAAAAGAAAAATGGAAAGGTTGAGCAGGGGCATCTGAAGTCTTCGGATCAGGGTTTTCATGAATCCGTCGGTACCGGCACGCCCACCCAGCGACTGCATGGTGAAAAAGTAGGCAACCAAGACAGGTAGAAAGGACAAAGACAACTTGATGGCGAGGCCGTGATTGCCAAACAACATCATAATGGCCAACGGGAAAAGAGCGGTGATGACCACCATCAGAAAAGCGCCGCCTTGCATACCGGTGTAAAAGGACCGATAAAGCCACCCGCTGACCCGCTCGGTCCCATTGTTGATGAAATACAAGAAAATCATCGAATGTAAGCCCAGAAACAAGCCAACGGCATAGCACAGCGGCAAGGCCAACATCACAAAATAATTGAAATGGACGGTATGGGCGTTCATGTACGCAGTAACCACGTATGCCAGCAACGGGATACCCCACAACCCGATGTGATAATACCATCGAATGATGGAATGCCCCACCAAGTCAAGCATGTTTTCTTCGCCTTTACGGCGGTATGTTTTGTTGTTGGGTGATTTCCCCGGGTAATTTTGTTCCTCCTGTTCTTGTTTTGCGATGCTGTAGGGGAGCCGTCGGGACCAAAAAATGAACAGTCCGGCGAATAAAAACCCGAGCACGCCAAAGGCCAGCGGAATACGCCACTGATCTTCCAAACCAATCCATACCAGGGCCAACTGGGGCTCAAAGCTGTAAACGGCCCACGCTTTTAGTTGGGCTGCGGTATTCAATTTTTGCCAGGCATCTCCCTTGTACACTTGGTCTAGGGGGGTATATAATGCACTGTAATCAAAGGAAGGCGGTGTTTTGCCGGCATGAATGGGCTTGTGTTCAAATGCAGCTACGGCCCGTTCGTGTCGCTGCAACAGGTATTCATTGGCGGTAGGCGTTGGGCTTTGCAGCGTTTCGATAAATTTATCGCCGGACATCCAGGCCAGCAACACGTGGTGCAGTAGAACAACCACGGTCAGGAACAGGAAAAAAGTTGAAACATTGGTTACAATACCTCCAAACAGGGCTCCCAGGAGCCGGTGGACATCCCAATCTTTGATGCTTTTGTGGGGGGTGAGGTATTCCCCGTGTTCTCGGAGGTGGATGAGTTGGTGTTTTGTTGTCAGTTTTCCATCCTCAATGCCGGGGTATTCGTAGGGTGCACGGGTAAACAGAGAATTGTGTTCTTCGAGCCCAATTTGGCTTACGTCAAATTTGGTATTGTGGTTCTCAATAGGGGTTCCATGGCTATTGTTCCATATTTTATCCCTTCGTTTTGGTTCTTCGCTCAATAGGGAGCTCAGGCAGGCTCCAATGTATCCGCCGCCTGAAACGGTGCTGAGGTAATCAAAATACTTTAACTTCTTTCCTTTGATGAGCGCTTGCAGCATTCCCAGGCCGAGTGTCGCAGATCGAACGCCTCCTCCTGAAATACAGAGACCGGAGAGGTTGTCAGGTGTTGGTTCTTCGGTGATTCCATTGGCCCGGCGGTGTTTTTTCAGGTAATGCTCCCGTTCTATGGTATGAACGTCGCCCGAGCGCCACCGGTAGGGGGGGATGGTTTCTTCCGGGAGCGTTTTGTTTTCTGCTGACATGGGTTGTAAGGTACGGGTGTTAGACGGTGATTAAAGTGATTTTGATGATTTGATGGGATTGCAAATATTTGATTTTAAAATGAATGCAAACACACTTCAGGTACAAACACTTTGTGTTGAGTGTAGATACTGCTCAAAAGCCCTGTCTATATTCAATTCAGGATCTTGCATTTCGTCTAATCGCTCACTGGCTACTTGTGCCAGCCACAGCTTAATCGGTTCTGCTTTGGGCGATGGAATAGATTGGATAAGACGGGAAAGTTGCGCAGTATCTGCGGCATCGGTTATTCTTATTTTGCCATCAGCAGCAAGTATTTTCAAACCGTGACAATTCGTCACGGTTTCATTTCCTTCTTCTCTAAGCCTTTGTTTCAGCTTTCGCCAAATAGGCGTTAGGGTCTATGCTTTCAGTCAACACAGCAACCACATCCACAATGGAAATATACCACTTCTCCTGCTCGGAATCCCAAGCGGTGCGTACCTGCTTGTCTTCAAATATTTGAATGGATTCATTTTTACGCATCTACTTCGGCATTTTGTGTTAAAATCATTGGTCGAATCATTGAGTCAATGAAAGTAATTTCTTCTTTGGTTAAGCCGTATTTTTCAGAGTTTTTGTAAGCCTCCCACCAACCCCATATTGTCTTCTATTTCTGGCCTCCCGTTCTTTACGGCCATAAAAATAGCAAGAACGAATGGGAAACAAGGAAAGAGTTTATCCAAGAACAGCTGGCATCGTACAAATCATCCTAAAGGGCTGTGCTCAACAAAAACTTCGCACCCGGCACCATTTACTGCAGCCATTCTGGAATCCCATGGTATTCAATGGGGAATGTCGTACAATGGTTATGGATACCGCATAGGCAGTATGGAATTTGTGGGAGGCTACAACACAATGAATGGGAAATACGCGCTCATGCAGAATAAATCAGCCATGAAAAAGCCTTTTTTGGCGGAGTTTAGGGTTGCAAAGCGGTATCGAAGTCCATCGTTGTTGTCTTAAAAAGTCTTACTTTTGTCTCCTACAGCAGCCGTTTGAGGACTATTCGGACAACTTCTTGATCTATGTACCAATCTGGAATAAATTTTTGCAGGCTGCAAACCTCCGGAATGAGGGGGCCAGACAGCGTGCCACCTAACCAGTTACGAATAAACATTGATACATGATCCGCGCCATTTTAGCACCGCTATTATCGTTCTCCTTGCTGTTTTCCCTTCATGCGCAGTCTGTTGGCTTTCCGGCGCAGTGGAAATTCATGACGGGCGATGGTCCGGCATACCAAGCGGAGCATTTCGATGATCTTGCCTGGGATTCAATAGAAGTACCTGCGCATTGGGAAGAGCAAGGCTACCCCGGATACGATGGTATTGCTTGGTACCGAACCCACTTTTCCGTGTTACCGGCCATGTTGCGCCAAGAGGTGGTTTTGTTGGCGGGCGTCATTGATGATGCCGATGAAACCTGGGTCAATGGTGTTTTGGTGGGAAAAACCGGCAAATTTCCGCCCGACGATCAATCGGCTTGGGATTTTCCGCGTGCGTACATCCTGCCAAAAGGCTTGCTGAAAGCCCAAAACACACTGGCGATTCGGGTGTACGATGGTGTCGGCGGCGGCGGTATTTACCAAGGGAATATTGAATTGATTCCCCTGAAACAGTACCAACAAATGTGTCGCCGCAGGCTAAAAAACAAAAACAAATGGCACCAACTGACCACGTCCAATGGCCTGATATCCGCCGTGTACAGCACCGTTTCGGGCACTGTGGAGGCGGTATATCCGCATATTTTTTCTGCGGTGGATTCGGCTGTACTGGTGCAGCCTTTTGTGTCAAATATTACACCGGATACCCAAGAGCGGCCGACTTCGGTGCGTTATTTGGGCCACACCCATATCATAGAAGCTGTTTACAACCACTTTTCCATTTATTACACCGCTTCCTTTACCGCAGCAGATAAGATTTTTTATGCCATCGTTCGCGGCGATCCCGCGTACGTCGAAGGGTTGTCATTCCGTTGTGAGTGGTCTGGCAGGGGCGAGGTTAAAAGCCTAACCCGTTCGTACGGGAAACAGTCTGAAAAGTATGTGCTTTTTGGCTTTTCAGACGCCCATCACCCTGAAAGTGGCATTACACGGGCCGTGGAACGCACCCTCAACGCGGCAGGTTCGCTGGTGGATGCCGAAGTGGATTACATGAAAGGGGTCTTTCACCGATGTAATTTCCCCGGTGGGATTACACGGTCTGAGCGTGCCCTGTTGGAGCAGTCGGTCTCGGTACTCAAAATGGCCCAGGTGAGCGATGAAGAGGTTTTTCCCCTTGCTAAAGGGCAGGTGCTGGCATCCTTGCGACCGGGGGTATGGTCTGTTTCATGGGTCCGCGATGCGGCCTTTGCCATTGGCGCAATGACCAAACTAGGGTTGTACGAAGAAGCACGAAAAGGACTTTTGTTCATGCTTCTGGCGGCGCCCTCCAACCAATACAAACATTATATCCACACCGATGGCAATGATTATGGCATTGGCGTGGATTATCGGATTTCTGTCACCCGATATTTTGGCAACGGGCGGGAAGAAAGTGATTATGCGGACAACCGTGGGCCCAATATCGAAATTGACGACTTTGGTCTCTTCCTAATAGCGCTGTCCGACTACGTGGTAGCCAGTGGGGATACCGCTTTTTTCCGTCAATGGCAGACGGTACTCGAAACAACAGTTGCCGATGCCATTGTGCACAACATCAACGAAAAAGACATTATCCGGCCGGATTCCGGTCCTTGGGAGCACCATTTGCCGGGGCGATCCTTTGCTTTTACCGCCGGGGTTTGTGGTGTGGGTTTGGAAAAATTTGCGGCGCTTCAGCAGCGGATGGGTAGCAACTATTTGCCCTATTTGCTTGCTGCTCAACGGTTGTATCGCGGGGTGCTGCACAACATGGGGTATGAAAACAGGCTGATAAAAGGGAATGCAGAAGATCAGAGCCCTTCGGACCATTACTTCTTTGATGGCGCCACTTTCGAGTTGTTTGCGGGAGGGTTTATCCGGGAAAAGGCGCTTTTTTTGTCGCATATCGCCGCGTACGACCAAGAATTGCGGGTGAAAGTCGGCGAAAAAGCAGGCTATATACGCTTCAACAGTTCCGATGCGTACGAGAACCAAGAGTGGCCTTTTGCCGGATTGCGGGTAGCGGTAGCCCAAACAATTTTCGGCAATCGGCAAGAAGCCAAGCATTTGATTGGCCGCGTGACCAACTTTGCACGCCACAATTACCACCTGATTCCTGAGATTGTTGCCTTACAGGACGGACAGTATAAAGGCGCCGTTCCGATGGTGGGTTATGGCGCCGGTGCGTATATACTCGCCTTGGTGGCACTGCATGCTCCCCGTTGAGACGGTCTCACTGCTGTCGAAAGGTGACTTAGTGACGTTGAAAGATTGACGCCAGCGCCTTGGGTAAATCCGGGTATAAAAACTGGAAACCGGCGTTGGTACTTTTGGAGGCTGTTACATGGTTGCTGTTCAAGATGACAGCAGACATTTCACCCAGCATCAGGCGCAAAACTAAACTAGGAGCGGGCAAAAAAACGGCACTTTTCCCCATGGCTTTTGCTGTTGCGCGCACCAATTCTACTCCCCGTACGGGGTTTGGGGCAACCGCATTGAAGACGCCTTCAACCGTTGGTTGTTGTATGGCCCACAAAAACATGCTGCAAACATCCTCTCGGTGGATCCACGACCACCACGCTTGTCCGTTGCCAAAATAGGCGCCCAGCCCCAACTGTAAGGGCTTGATTATTTCTGCTAGGGCGCCACCCTCCCGGGCCAGCACAACACCGATTCGGAGGGTGACCGTGCGGATACCTTTTTTAGCCACTTCATCGGTGGCTGCTTCCCATTGCCGGCAACAGTCCACCATAAAGCTGTGATCGGCAGAGGGGCTACTTTCAGACATAATTTGTTCGCCGGAGTTGCCATAAATACCAATAGCGGAGGCGGCGATATAGGCTTTGGGCTTCACCCCGGTTCGTTCAAAAGCATTGACTAGTACGCGGGCGGCCAGTACCCTGCTTTCAATGATCTCGCGTTTTCGGGCGTGTGTCCATCGTTTGTCGGCGATTCCGGCGCCGGCCAGATTGACCACTGTGTCCACATTTTGTAAGGCATTGTCATCTATTTCACCGGTTGATGGATCCCATTTGAATGCACCAGGCCCTTTGGGGGTACGGGTCAGTAGGCGGACGGTGTAGTGTTGGAGCCGCAACAACTCGGCGAGTTTGGTTCCAATGAGGCCTGAACCGCCAGCCAGCAAGATGATTTTATCCATGGTACACGATGAGACGGAAGTTATAAGGCAACGGTGTTCGTTTTATTTGTCGTTAGAGGCATCATTTTTTTCACCGCTTTTCTTTTTTTCGGCGATGGTAAAATGTGCACCGCTTTTCAATTTTCGGGCGATGGCGGAGTAGGGGCCGGTAACCACTTCTTCTCCTTCCTGAAGGCCGGAGCGTATTTCAATATGGTCATTGTCCTGAATACCCGTTTTTACTTCACGAATGGCCACAGTATCGCCGACGGTGACGAAAACAATTTCCTTGATGACATCATTGGACTTGGATTGTTTGGACTCAGGAACGTCTTCGTCTTCTTTTTTCACCGCTTTCTTTTCATCTTCTTTTGCCGTCACAGAAATGATGGGAACGGAAAGTATATTTTCCGCCAGTTGGGTAAAAATATCCACGGAAGCAGACATGCCGGGGCGGAAGGGGTATCGGCGGCCATCGGCCAGGAGATCCTTATAAGAAGCGGGGTCAATGCGAATTTTGACCACGAAATTGGTCACCTGATCGGAGTTGAGGCTCATGCCGGCTGCCGAGCTGATGTTACTGGCGCTGTTGGCAATTTCAGAGACTTTGCCTTTTAGTTTTTGTCCGAGGTAAGCATCCACCTCGATGTCAGTTTCGTCGTTGAGGCTTACTTTCAGGATATCATTTTCACTGACATCCACTTGGACTTCCATGCTGTGGAGATTGGCGATGCGCATCATTTCAGTTCCGGCCATTTGAAGGGTACCGACCACCCGTTCGCCTTTTTCGACGTTTAGGACGCTGATGATACCACTTACCGGGGCGGTGATGATTGTTTTTTGGAGGCTGGTACGCAGTTCTCGCAGTCGTGCGTTGGCGCTGTTGATGCCAAATTCTGCTACGCGCACATTTTCACGTGCGCTGGAAAGGGTACTTTCCGAGGATTTCAGGGTAGCTTCCCCTACAGCCAAGGCGCTTTCGGCAGCTTTGAGGTTGTTTTGAGAGGTTTCGAACTCAGCGGTAGAAATAATTCCGTCTTTGTATAGCTTTTCATTTCGCTGGTGGGTGTTTCGAGCCACGTCCAACTGAGATTCCAGGCGTTTTTTATCGGCTTTCAATTGTTCAATTTGGGCGCCGCTTCCTTGCACGTTGGAGGAGGATATTTCACGTTGTGAACGGGCGGTACTCACAGACGCTTCACCTTGCTCTACCAGACTTTGGTATTCATCGGGTTTTATTTTGGCCAACACTTGGCCGACCGTAACGGAATCTCCTTCTTTGACGTATAATTCGATGATTTCACCGGACACATCGGAACTGATTTTAACCTCTGTTTCGGGGAATATTTTTCCACTGGCACTCACCGTTTCCTTAATGGATCGGCGTTGCACTTTTTCCACGGTAATTTCTTCGCCTTTGGGTTTTTGGCGAGATTTATACACGGCAGCAGCTGTGATCAATAGGAACGCTCCGATTAATACGTACAGCAGTGTTCTTTTTCGTTTTGGCGATGCGGTAGTCATTTTTTTTGTGGCCATAGTGATAATGCGCTGTTTGCAAACAGATTATGTTGAGGAGAACGGGTGGAAATCGGGGTTTTTTGTACCGGACAGTGTGCCCCTAATTTGTTACAAAATTGCAATAAATACGATGCAAGATTACGGAGGTTTTGACCGCAATGAAAAAATACTTGGATAAAGGGCTGGAAATGACGGATGAAATTCAATTTAACAAGCTCTTAATCACAGACTACGGGAATAAAAAATACTGCGGAAGCGTTTTTGGCATGATATTTTGTTGTGTAGTCAACACAAAGTGGTTGTGAATGAAGTGTGATTGCAATCAAATCATTAAAATCACGTTAATCACATCCCATCAATGCAGGTCTATTGAAGAACCTCATCGGCACCTTTTTTTGTTGTATTAATTCT
>JBIPOY010000059.1:0-12097 GCA_044378705.1 Saprospiraceae bacterium | reverse complement strand
TTCTAAAAAATACAGCGGTTTTGCGTTCGGTATGGGTATTGAAAGACAGGCCCTGCGTTTGTACGAAATCGGAGATATTCGGCTGCTTTTCGAAAACGATGTGCGTTTTTTGAAGCAGTTTACAGCAGCTATTTAGCGTCATGTAAACATCTAACCAACCTACACCATGTTTTTCATCTTTCTTGGTTTGCTCATCATTGGCGTCAGCGCCACCATTTCAAAAGTCAACCCTGGTTTTGCGGCGTTTGTAAAAACAGGGTTGATACTCGGTGTATTGATTCTCATACTCGGGCTCAGTTCCGCTTGTTTTGTTCAAATTCAGCCCGGCGAAGTGGGTGTGCAAACCCTTTTCGGCAAAGTACAGTCCAACCTCCTCACGGAAGGGTTGAATGTGGTCAATCCACTTGTGGAGGTGGCCCATTTTGATGTGCGCACCCAAAATTATACCATGTCATCGGTGCACGATGAGGGCGACAAAGAAGGGGATGATGCTATCCGCGTGCTCACGGCCGATGGCCTTGAAGTGGTGATTGACCTCTCTGTTCTGTACCGTATAGTACCTGAAAAAGCGCCGGAAATTCTGCGCACCCTCGGCAAGGACCTTACGGACAAGATCGTTCGGCCGATCTCTCGCACCAAAATTCGCGACAACGCGGTGTATTACGATGCCATCGCCTTGTACTCTTCCAAACGAGACGAATTTCAGCAAAAAATATTTCAGACCATTGAAAAGGAATTTACCAGCCGGGGGATTGTCTTGGAGTCTATTCTGATTCGAAATGTCACGTTGCCACAGTCGGTGCGCACCACCATTGAATCCAAAATCAACGCGGAACAGGAGTCACAGAAAATGAAATTTGTGCTGGAAAAAGAGCGGCAGGAGGCCGATAGAAAACGCGTAGAGGCACAGGGTATTGCCGATTACCAACGCATCCTTACGTCGTCTTTGACGGATAAATTGTTGCAATATGAGCAAATAAAAGCGCAAAAAGAACTGGCCAATTCCCCCAATGCCAAAATCGTGGTGATGGGTAGTGGCAAGGGAGCGCCCCTGCTAATTGGGCAGTAATATCGGTGGTTGCATCTGAGACAAAAATTGGCTTTTTGGGGTCAGACAGCATAGTCAGAAGTGTGCAACGCAAAAAAAGATGCCGTATGATCCTTGTTGGGTCATACGGCATCTTCACAAATGGGCAAAACCGTCATACCATTGGGTATTGACTAAAAAGTGGCCTCCAAGGTTTTGACGGTATCACCGCGTTTCACTTTTACCTTTACGACATCCCCTTTTTGGTGTGCGGCGAGCGCTTTCATATAGTCTTTCATGGATTTGACCTCCAAATCTCCGAGTCCAATGATGATGTCCCCTTTTTGGATACCGGCTTTGAAAGCAGGTTTTCCTTCTGTGACGCCATCTGCACGCACGCCTTCCTCTTCGAAAGTATAGTCTGGCATGATGCCCAAGGTCACCTTGAATCTGGGGGTATTGTCTTCGTTGGCTTTAGTTTCTTGGAAAGTCAGTTTGGGCTGATTGTCAAGTTTATTGATGGTATTAGCGGCCAGTTGGATCACCTCCATCAATCCCGGAAAGTTTATGCGTTCTGTGTCGTCGCTGGGTTTGTGGTAGTCGGAGTGTTGTCCGGTAAAGAAGAACAGCACCGGGATATTTTTCAGGTAAAAAGAGGTGTGATCGCTGGGGCCTACACCGGCGCTGTCGAGTTTGATACCGGGGCCGGAGGTCATACCTTTAAAGAGCGGTACGAAATCGGGTGCTGTGCCCACACCTCCCACGACGACGCGTTTGTCAGCATTTAGGCGACCAATCATGTCCATATTGACCATGAAACTAACTTTTTTCAGGTCTATGGTGGGGTATTCTGTGAATCTTTTGGATCCAATAAGCCCCAGTTCTTCACCGGAGAAGCAGAGAAAGAGAAAGTTATGGGCTTCTTTGACGCCATTTTGGGAGAAATATCGTGCCAATTCAATGACGCCGGAAATACCGCTGGCATTGTCGTCGGCGCCATTGTGAATTTTTCCTTCTGGATTGGCATCCAACGAGTTGTGGTCGTATCCCAGTCCGAGGTGGTCGTAGTGACCACCGATAACGATGGTATTATCGGCGCCGTTGTCGAGGAAACCGGCAACATTTTGGCTATACACCTGAGGTGATTTTTCATCGATGCCGCCGTGAGGGTCGGCTGATTTTTTGAAGCCAAATTTATGGAAATAGGTATTGTTATCGCCTTTTGGGGTGAGGCCAATGGCTTTGAATTGTTTGGCGATGTACTTTGCGGCTTTGAGCTCTTGGGGTGTACCGGTACCACGGCCTTTCAGTTTGTCAGAAGCGAGGTAGGTGATGTGCTTGCGGAGGTTTTTTTCTGATATTTCCTGTGAAAACAGGGCCTGAGACACGCAGAGCAGGAGTGCAGCAAGGATGAGTTTGTACTTCATAGAGATAGAGAATTTATTTTCAAAATTAGTGCCGAAGGTACCTTGTGATTGGGTGTTGATCGACATAATATTGTCACAAAAAACACGAACAATACCACACAACGTAGGTCTAACGGTAATCTGCCCTATTTCGTTCAAATAGAGGGTCAAATTCCATACCGAACGTATCAATCTGGCTCTATCTTTGCGCGTCATGGGTATTTTGTTCCTGAAAGTATTTTTTTGGTTGGGGGTACTCCTCATATTTTATGCTTACTTGGGCTACGGGTTGGTGTTGTGGCTGCTGGTACGCTTCAAACGAGCGCCTGAAAAGCCCTTGTGGGAAGATTCTGTGTTTCTGCCGGAGGTCACGTTCATTGTGTGTGCCTACAATGAAGAAGACTGGATTGTGTCAAAAATTCAAAATTCTTTGGCGGTTGATTATCCGCGGGAACGGATCAATTTTTTGTTTGTGACCGATGGCTCTGACGATGCCACCAACGATCGCATAAGGCTGTATCCTTTTCCGAAGAATGTGCGTTGGGAACGGCTGTATCAGCCCGAACGCAGGGGAAAAATTGCGGCCTTCCAGCGGTCCATGGAACAGGTTACGACGCCTATTGTTGTGAGTACGGATGCCAACACCCGTGTTAATCAGGATGCGGTACGGAATTTGGTGCGCCATTTCAACGATGCCCGGGTGGGAGCTGTTGCCGGTGAGAAACGCATTTCGATGGGTGAAAAAAACGATGCTACCAGCGCAGGCGAGGGTATTTATTGGAAATATGAAAGTCTTTTGAAAAAATGGGATGCTCAATTGTGGTCTGTGGTGGGTGCTGCAGGAGAGCTTTTTGCTTTCCGCACCGACGCCTATGAAAATGTGCCCGAAGACACCCTTGTCGAAGATTTTTACCTCACCATCCGTATCGCCCAAAAAGGCTGGCGGGTAGAATACGAACCGGAAGCGTTTGCGGTAGAAAGTTCCTCAGCATCGGTTGCCGAAGAAATGAAGCGCAAGGTGCGCATTGCTGCGGGCGGGTTGCAGGCGGTAGTCCGGCTATCTTCGTTGCTCAATGTCTTTCGGTACGGCGTACTCTCTTTTCAGTACATCTCCCACCGGGTACTGCGCTGGACTTTGGCGCCCATTTTTTTACCCATTGTGTTGATAGCCAATATTTTATTGGTAACAATGAAGGAGCCGGGCTATCTTTTTTTGTTGTTGGTACAAACTGTTTTTTATACGGCAGCGTTGCTTGGTTGGGTATTGGAGACAAAGAAAGTAAGGTCCAAAGTGTTTTTTGTGCCCTATTATTTTTGTCTGATGAACGGGGCGATGTACGCCGGTTTTTTTCGGCTGCTCCAGGGGCGGCAATCGGTTGTATGGGAAAAGGCTCGACGTGCCGATACCCGATGAGGTTGTTGTGTGCCGATGATTTCGCTTGCCATTTGTTTTACGGAGATGAAATAATTTTCCGACCACGCCGACGACTTTCACAACGATTTTATGGACGTATCGTCGGTTCCAGCACGTAAATACCCTTCAAATTGCGGCCCAATCCATTGTAATCAAGCCCATAGCCCACGACAAATTTGTCTTCAATATCAAACCCAACGAGGTCAATTTTTACGGGAAATTGTGCGGCTTCCGGTTTGCGCAATAAGCCAACCGTTGTGATCGATGCAGGATGTTGGGCCCAAAGCTGTTGCAAGAAGAAATGCAGCGTGCGCCCGGTGTCAACGATGTCTTCCACCACCACCAAATGACGTCCAGCAATGTCTTTGTCCAGCCCCATGATTGTCTGTACATCACCGGTAGAGTGGGTGCCGGCGTAAGAGGCAAGTTTGACGAAAGTGATTTCACAGGGGTGTTCAAACGCGCGCACAAGGTCGGATGTGAAAATAAAGGACCCGTTCAGTACGCTGATAAACAGGGGAACATCGTCAGAAAGGCTGTTTTGCAAAGCCGCACCCAACGCATGAACACGCGCTTGGACCTCTTGCGCTGAAATATTGGGTAAAAAACGCAAGTCGTGGAGCTGTATGCTGTTTTCCGGATCGAATGGTACTGTCATGTGTGTGGATATTTACCCCAAAAGTAATGACAATGAAACTATCAGCGTGCTATCTCACCCACAACATCCCGGTCGGCGCAAGCTGGCCGGGATTTTTTTTTGAAAAACGCTGTCATCCTGAGCCCTTTTTATCCCACGCGAACAAAACCAAAACACCACCTCTCTATTCTCAAAGCACCAAAAAAAACGCTGTCATCCTGAGCCCTTTTTATTCAGCTACAACGCCAAGCCGCCACCACCATTCTCAAAACACCAATAAAAACGCTGTCATCCTGAGCCCTTTTTATCCCACGCGAGCAACCCTAAACGCCAGCACAAAACCAAGCGGGGATAAAAAGGGAGAAGGATCTAGCCGAGCTTTTACGTCGTGCAAAAGGCTATGCGTAATCAAGGAACACGTTCTTCTTGGCCCAAGGGGATAACGTCAGGGGTGGGAACACCACTCGGGGCGGAAAGATGTCTGAACGGTGATTTATGAGATTAAAAAGAGAAGGGATGAGGTGACGTATCACATAAATCACCCTAATCACATAAATCACAGTTCAGACAGTTGATGCGGGTCATTGGCCCCCGCCCTTTGAATAACGGAGGGATTTTGGTAGAGGTTGGCTACTCACCAGGGTGGCGCTGGGTCAAAAGACCCAATTGCGGCGGAAGGGAAGCCAAGCAGCAAGCGATTGTTGCTTGCGCGTGGCTTTTTGGACGACGTAAAAGCTCGGCTAGATCCTTCACCCTTTTTATGCCCGCTGGGATTGAGGTTGTGGCTTGGCGTTGCAACGGGCATAAAAAGGGTTCAGGATGACAGCGTTATTTTTGGGAAGGATGCCAAGCAGCAAGCGATCGTTCCTTGCGCGTGGCTTTTTGGACGACGTAAAAGTTCGGCTAGATCCTGAACCCTTTTTATGCCCGCTGGGAGTGTGGTGGTGGTTTGGCGTTGTCGCGGGCATAAAAAGGGTTCAGGATGACAGCGTTATTTTTGGGAAGGATGCCAAGCAGCAAGCGATCGTTCCTTGCGCTCGGCTTTTTGGATTGCGTAAAAGCTCGGCTAGATCCTTCTCCCTTTTTATGCCCGCAGGGATTATGGTTGTGGCTTGGCGATGCAACGGGCATAAAAAGGGCTCAGGATGACAGCTTTATTTTTGGAAAAATGGATACCAAGCAGCAAGCGATTGTTGCTTGCGCTTGGCTTTTTGGATTGCGTAAAAGCTCGGCTAGATCCTTCTCCCTTTTTATGCCCGCAGGGAGTGTGGTGGTGGCTTGGCGATGGAACGGGCATAAAAAGGGCTCAGGATGACAGCGTTTTTTTTGGAAAAATGGATACAAAGCAGCAAGCGATTGTTGCTTGCGCATGGCTTTTTGGACTACAAGAAGGCTGGGATTGTTGAGAATAGTGTTTTACACCGAGCACAACGGAAAGCCCGGTCCTGGGGTATGCCCAACGTTTGTAGCCTTGGTATTACGAGCGTTAGACCTCTCCGAGGTCAGGTGGTTGAATGGTGGTTTTTCTACAAATGTTGGGCCTCTCAGAGGCCTTCCAGTTACTTCAAAAGATAAAATTGAGACATTTTTTTGAACACGCGCTATTTTTTATAAAAATAAAAGTGCTACAAAAGTGCTACAAAGTTTTAAATATTAATATATAAATAATTAAAAAACAAGTACTTAAAATTTTGTAGCACTTTTATAGCACTGCCAAAAATTGGTTTTATAAAAAGAATGTCAGATCATTGTGCGATTTAATGATTTACACCCGTCTGTTCAAAACTGACATTATTGATAAAACTCGTCACTGGTTAGGGGGTAAACTGTCTGGTCCAAAAAGGCTCCTTTCCCGTCCTACTTCCCGCATTTTTTTGATCGTAACGGCTTGATATGGCCTGTAAAAATGGGCGTTGCCTGGCAAAAAAAGGCCATCTCTTTGTCTTAGACGCGACCACGCTAACCACTTAAAAAATCCATCTCAAATCAAACAATTATTATGAAAAGAAGAAATTTACATTTGTTCATCAGCCTGTTTGTGATATCCTTTTTTGGTGCTTTACAAAGTATTAAGGCACAAACAGACCCTACATTACTTTTTGCCAAAGGTTTAGGAAATGACTATATTGGTGGGGGAGATTTATCAGTTTCGAGTATCAAAATAGATGCATCTGGAAACCGTTATATAACGGGTTATTTTAATGCTACGGCAGATTTTGACCCAAGTTCGGCAACAGCCAACTTAGTAAGTTCGGGAGGAGTTGACATTTTCATAGCCAAATACGATGCTACGGGCAATTATATTTGGGCAAAGGGTATGGGTGGAACAAGTGACGAATGGGGAAATTCCCTTGTGTTGGATGGCGGCGGCAATGTGTATGTAACGGGATATTTTTTTGGTACTGTGGATTTTGATCCAAGTTCAATTACTGCCAACCTAATAAGTGCGGGTGTTCAGGACATCTTTGTTGCCAAATACGACGCTTCTGGCAATTATATTTGGGCAAAGGGTATGGGCGGAACAGGTGAGGATAAAGGAAATTCCCTTGCCTTGGATGGTAGCGACAATGTGTATGTAACGGGATATTTCTCTGGCACAGTAGATTTTGATCCTAGTTCAAGTACTGCCAACCTTGTAAGTGCGGGAAATACTGATATTTTCTTTGCCAAATACGACGCATCCGGCAATTATATTTGGTCAAAGGGTGTGGGGGGGACAGGTATTGATGTAGCAAATTCCCTTGCCTTGGATGGCAGCAGCAATGTGTATGTAACGGGATATTTTAATAGTACAGCAGATTTTGATCCTAGTTCAAGTACTGACAACCTTGTAAGTGCGGGAGGTACTGATATTTTCTTTGCCAAATACGACGCTTCTGGCAATTATATTTGGTCAAAGGGTATGGGCGGAACAAGTACCGATCAGGGGTATTCCCTTGCCTTGGATGGGAGCGGCAATGTGTTTGTAACGGGAATTTTTTATGGTACAGCAGATTTTGATCCAGGTTCAAGTACTGTCAACCTGGTTAGTGGGGGAAATCTTGATGTTTTTGTTGCAAAATACGATGCTTCGGGTAGTTATGTATGGGCAAATCGTATAGGGGCATCAGGTAACGACTATGGAACTTCACTTGTTTTGGATGGCAGCAATGTGGTAGTAACGGGTTATTTTAGTGGTACAGTAGATTTTGACCCAAGCAGCACGGCTACCGCCAACCTTACAAGTGCGGGAAGTAATGACATGTTCGTAGCCAAATACGACGCCTCGGGCAATTATCTTTGGGCAAAGGGTATGGGCGGAACAGATAATGATCAAGGACTATCCCTTGCCTTGGATGGAAGCGGCAATGTATTGGTAACAGGAAAATTTTCTGGCACAGCAGATTTTGACCCTAGTGCGGGAACAGCAAATTTGGTGGCTGGTACTGGTACAAATAACGGTTTTATATCTAGCTACACCATTGCATCTGGCACGTACAATAGTGCCTTGCTTTTGGGAGGATATACTCTAGCTACATCAGTGCAGTCGAATGCAATTGTAAAAGATGATAAGGGCAATATTTATCTAACGGGATATTTTGGTGGTACAGTAGATTTTGACCCAAGCAGCACGGCTACCGCCAACTTGACAAGTGCGGGAGGTAATGACATCTTTATTGCTAAATACGACGCTTCTGGCAATTATGCTTGGGCAAAGGGCATGGGCGGAACAAGTACCGATGTTGGTAATTCCCTTGCCTTGGATAATAGCGGCAATGTGTTTGTAACGGGATCTTTTTTTAGTACAGCAGATTTTGACCCTAGTTCTAGTACCGCCAACCTCGTAAGTGCAGGAGCTGCTAATGTTTTCCTTGCTAAATACGACGCCTCCGGTAATTATGTTTGGGCAAAACGTTTAGGTGGAACATTTTTCGATGCTGCTAATTCCCTTACCTTAGATGGGAGCGGCAGTGTGTATGTAACGGGATTTTTCTCTAACACAGTAGATTTTGATCCTAGTTCAGGTACTGCCAACCTTGTAAGTGCTGGTAATTTTGATATTTTCGTTTCCAAATACGATGCTTCTGGCAATTATATTTGGGCAAAGGGTATGGGCGGAACAGGTGCCGATAGGGGGCATTCCCTTGCCTTGGATGGCAGCGGCAATTTGTTTGTAACGGGATATTTTAATAGTACAGCAGATTTTGATCCTAGTTCAAGTACCGCCAACCTCGTAAGTGCGGGAAGTGATGATATTTTCGTTGCCAAATACGACGCTTCGGGCAATTATGTTTGGGCAAAGGGTATGGGCGGAACAGCTGGCGATAGGGGGCATTCCCTTGCCTTGGATGGGAGCGGCAATGTGTTTGTAACGGGATTTTTTAATGGCACAGCAGATTTTGATCCAAGTTCAAGTACTGCCAACCTCGAAAGTGCGGGAAGTGATGACATTTTCGTTGCCAAATACGACGCTTCGGGCAATTATGTTTGGGCAAAGAGTGTGGGGGGGACAGGTATTGATGTAGCAAATTCCCTTGCCTTGGATGGCAGCAGCAATGTGTATGTAACGGGATATTTTAATAGTACAGCAGATTTTGATCCTAGTTCAAGTACTGACAACCTTGTAAGTGCGGGAGGTACTGATATTTTCTTTGCCAAATACGACGCTTCTGGCAATTATGTATGGGCACAGGGCATGGGCGGAACAGGTGAGGATATAGGCTATTCCCTTGCCTTGGGTGGGAGCGGCAATGTGTTTGTAACGGGATTTTTTAATACCACAGCAGATTTTGACCCCAGTTCAAGTACTTACGATTTAACCAGTATGTCAGGTAGTTTTGGGTTTTTTGCTGCTTATGTTACTTGCAGCAATCCAACATCCGGTGGCACTATTGCAACAGCACAAAGCGGCACAAGTCCGTTCAATCCTGCGTCTTTCACCAGCACGGTGGCTGCAAGTGGCGAAAGCGGTACTTTAGAATACAAATGGCAATCGTCAATCACTAGCAATAGTGCAGATTTTAGCGATATTGCTTCAAGCAATACAGAAACTTATGATGCGGGAGCGTTAACGCAAACCACCTGGTTCAAGCGTTTGGCGCGGGTAAGTTGTTCGGCAGACTGGATGGGTGCGGTGGCCAGCAACGTACTGGAAGTGACCGTGAGCGCAGGAGTACCCAAGATATCGGGTCAAATTGGCTGGAGAACGGATCCCATGGTGGGCATCACCAATACGTCAGTGGTACTGTCCGGCGACGGTACGGGCACAGTCACCACCCTGTCTGATGGGCTGTACTCGTTTGATGTATCGGGTAGTAACTACACGGTAACGCCCACGAAGACGACGGGTAAGCTGAACGGCGTAACAGCGCTCGATGTGACGCGTATAGCCCAGCATGTGGGCGGCACCTTGCCGTTTACCAATCCGCTGGATTTCATTGCAGCAGACGTCAACAAGAGCAATACGCTGAACACTTCGGATGTGTCAACGGTACAGAACGCGCTGTTGAACAACCCGATTTCGCTGAGTCAGTTCAAGAGTTCCTGGCGTTTTGTGCCGACAAACACGATGTTTTCGACGCCGTACGGCACTGGCGCATTCTGGAGTTTTGCAGAGAAGCGCACATACACGGGTATTTCTACGAGCCAAACCGACCAGGATTTTGTCGCCGTGAAAGTGGGCGACTTGGTGACGCCGAATTTCAACCCTGCTTTGAAGCCTGCTCCGGCGGTTCCGGTGGTGTTTGCGGTGCCTGATGTGGCGCTCACTGCCGGCGTGACGGTGGAAGTACCGTTCCGCTGCGATCACTTTGAAGATTTGGTGGCCTTGCAGGCGTGTTTTTGGTTCAATCCGGAAGTCGTGGCCTTGGATGCGGTGTTGCCATCAGCGAACATGCCGATGCAGGTTAGCAACTTTGGCACCTGGAATTTGGCGGAAGGCCGTTTGCCGCTGGTCTGGGCGGTTGCGACTGCTGAGACGAAAGTGGGTAATCCGGAGCTGTTCAAGTTGCGCTTTCGGGTGTTACAGGGTGGGTACTCGTTGGGTGATGTGCTGAGCATCAGTCAGAAAGACATGGAGGCATCGGCCTGGCATGCGGATTACCGTCCGGAGCGGGTGGTGCTGGCGTATTCGCCGGTGACGGAGGCCCAGCAGCGCGGAGAAACGAGTGAGGAAGGGCTTGATTTTGAACTGTATCAGAACGAACCGAACCCGTTTGAAGATAAAACGGTGATTGGATTCCGGTTGCCGGCGGCGGCTTCGGCCACGTTGACGGTGTATGATGCAGCTGGCCGCGTGGTATTTACGCAGCAAGGCGATTATGCGAAGGGTTACAACGTGATGGTCTTGGATCGGTCTTTGTTGAAAACGAGCGGTGTGCTGTACTACACGCTGGCTACGGCGACGGCTTCAGCGACGAAGAAAATGGTACAGATGAAGTAGCATTGATATTATTTGGGGTGTTTCGGAATGTCGGGGCGCCCCTTATTTGGTTAAAAAAATCCCGGTCGGCGTAAGCTGACCGGGATTTTTTTTTGGAAAACGCTGTCGTTCTGAGTTCTTTTTATCCCCCGCGGCCAAATCCAAGCCACCACCACCATTGCAAAGCACCAAAAAAAACGCTGTCATCCTGAGATCTTTTTATTCCCTGCGGCAAACGCCAATCGCCACCACCATTGCAAAGCACCAAAAAAAACGCTGTCATCCTGAGTTCTTTTTATTCCCCTCTACCATCGCTAAGCCACCACCACCAAACCAAAGGGGGATAAAAAGGGCGAAGGATCTAGCCAAGCCCCGACGTTATGCCCTTGGCCAAGAAAAAAGCGATCCCAAGAAAAAAGCGATTGTTCGTTGAGCGTGGCTTTTTGGACGACGTAAAAGCTCGGCTAGATCCTTCACCCTTTTTATGCCCGGCTGGGATTGTGGTTGTTGCTTGGCGTTGCAACGGGCATAAAAAGGGTTCAGGATGACAGCTTTATTTTTGGGAAGGATACCAAGCAGCAAGCGATTGTTCCTTGCGCTTGGCTTTTTGGACGGCGTAAAAGCTCGGCTAGATCCTTCTCCCTTTTTATGCCCGCAGGGATTATGGTTGTGGCTTGGCGATGCAACGGGCATAAAAAGGGCTCAGGATGACAGCGTTTTTTTTGGTGTTTTGGAATGATGGTTGTGGCTTGGCGTTACAACGGGCATAAAAAGGGCTCAGGATGACAGCGTTATTTTTTTGCGTTTTGGAATGGTGGTGGTGTCTTGGCGTTGTAGCTGAATAAAAAGGGCTCAGGATGACAGCGTTTTTTTTCAGCCTTTCGTGGTCTTCCCAACCAATGCCAAAAGCTCTCAACGTAAGCCCAATCGCCCTGCTTGGCGACAACGCCAAGTAGGGCGATTGGGCTTACGTTTGAGAGGCTAGGCTTAGGAAATAAAGTCAAAGCAGCATCCCAATGGGATTAAAGACGAAGCGAGCCGGAAAAGTCGTGTCTTACGGAGTCCTTTAATAAAAAAATTCTGTTCATTCATTTGGACAGGATTTTTTTGTGCATTGTAATTGGTAGAAGCAGGCTAAAGCTGAATACTAGGATGATGCCAAATATCAATTCAAAAAAAATAACTGGTTAGGCGGCACGCTGTCTGGCCCCAA
>JBIPOY010000330.1:0-4165 GCA_044378705.1 Saprospiraceae bacterium | reverse complement strand
CTCTAGGAAATCGCGAAAAATACCCAAACCATTGGCCCTGTTTACGCCATCCACCGGATTGGTAAATGTGAGCATTTGGCTGAGACTGGCAGGTTGTAGCAGTGTTTTGTCCCGTACCAATGCTTCTATGAATTTTTGTAAGTCGTACACATTGGAATAAACACCACCATACCCATTTCCACTTCCTGTATTGTAGTTGGTTACATTGAGGATGGTACCGTTGTTGTACAAATCAAAATACCCTTGCGCCGTATATCCAGGCAATGGATCATGCCAATAATAATAAGTATCGGTTAATCCCAGTGGTTCCAATATTTTTTCACGGAGTAGTTTGTCGTGGTCTTCTCCCGTAGCGGCTTCTATGACCATTGCCAGAAAAACAAAATTCGTATTGGAGTAGGATTCATCCGTACCGGCCAAATATTCCGGCGCATCGCCATAGACGTATTTCAGGAGTGCTTTTGGGGTCCATTTTCTTGCAGGGTCGTTGAGTACTGCTAGGTAAAAGGCATCGTCTTCGATGACATCTGAGATGCCGGTGGTGTGGTTCAGACACATGCGAACGGTACACTCTCGGGCATTTTTTACTTCCCGCAGGATGTCGTCGGCAATCCATTTGCGCAACGGGTCATCCAGCGAGAATTTGCCCTCTTCCACCAATTTGAGCGTTAGCGCACCGATAAATGTTTTGGTGATACTGGCGGCCTTTGAAACGATGCAAGGTTTCATGGCTATATTTTGGGAGATATCAGCCATGCCTGAAGCGCCAACCCACACGCCGTCTTTGTTCCGTATCAATGCTGAAATACCGGGCAATCCTTTCGCCACGTGGGCATCCAGCACGGCTTGGAAAATAGCTGCTTTGGGATGAATGGAACTTGTTTCATCGCTGCAGGCTTCGGTATGCCCAATGTCTTTATGACAAGAAAACTGAAAAAACAAGAGGACAAAAAACGCCAACTGGATGCGAATATTTTTCATGGTAGGATTGCTATTGAATAAATTTGGCTTGTAAATGGGTACACTGCAAGGGGGTTAGGGGAAAATAGGCACGGCTGCACCAACGTGAAAAACTGTGTTTGGGGCCAATGGCACATAAGATTTTACAAAGGGCATTTGTAAAAAAAACTGGTAGTCCAGAAAAAAGCGTGGCGAAATCTGCCCTTTTTGAACTTGGTAGCTAAGGCCCAACGCAGATGTTGCCATGAATTGGGGTCTCCCCAAGTTCAATTTTTTGTCATACACGCCCTCTTTAGACTTAAAAACCTCCGTCGCTGCAATAGCATGCAGGTAGCCAATTCCCAACCTGAATTCTGCCTGTAAACCCTTCCAAATGGCGCGCCTATAACCGGCTTCTGAATACAACTGTATGCCTGTTTGAACGTATTGGTGGTAAGAAACGGCCACTTTTGCTGTCTGAAAAAATTGATTTTTCACATGGTGGTTGTACCGAAATTCGGTCCCACATGATATGCCCGGGTGAATAGGCTTCGTGAAAATACCTAGAAATCCGCTGCCGGGAAGTTGTGTCCCCAAGTTGAATATTGATACAATCAGTGGCTTTTTTGAGGTCAGTAGGTTGTTTTGAGCAGTGGATTCATTGCCATAACCGAGAAGGAGGCAGAAAATACAACATAGCAATGAAGGAAATACATGTTTCATAGAGCGAGCCGATAAGGAGGTCTGTTTGATACGATTTTACCTCAAAAATGATTCAATTGATCACACTTTTTTCATGATGGGTATCATGAAGACCAGAGACAAGTATCATTTTTTATTATAAACTCAGCCGCTTAATTTTGTAAAAAACAACAATCAGATGAAAGAGGAAATTATCGCCGTTCAAAACCTCAAGTGTGAGGGATGCGTGAGTAGTATTGCACAAGTATTGGGCGCATTTCCGGAAATATCGGATATAAGGGTCGATCTTGAGGAGGCCACCGTTCTCATTGCCACGGAAGCAGATGACCAACGAACGAAGTACGAGGATACGCTTGCCCGAGCCGGCTACCCTCCGGTGGGGAGAGACAATACCTTCGGAACGAAGGCAAAGTCGTATGTCAGTTGCGCCATTGGTAAAGTATCCAAGTAGGCACGTTTAATATATCCTTCCCACGCGGTTTTGTGCACTTGCTGCACTAAGATTTTCGTGTACTTGTTACGCGGGGCGTCAATACAGTTGTACGCTCGCCTGTTTGTACTTCCGGAGCATGGAATGGAGCGCCCTCCATTCCAACGATTTCTTGCTCAATTATTTCAAAAAACGAAACGGTTCATTTTCTTTTCTCAACTCCTTACCCTACAGTTTTTGTTGTGGGCTGTAGGACAACGACCTCCGCTGGCGTCCTACCATTGATAGCCTGTGTATTGTCAAAGGCTGAACCCCTATTGGATAGGGTAATTATTGGTAGTGCTCTTTGTGCCTAGGATAGAACCAGATGAAGTACAGGCAGTCGGTATGGGTCTATACGTTGGCTACTTTGAAAGAGCACGAACCGTCGAAAACCGCTTTTTCGTTCTCCCGTATTTCGTGTTTGTTCAAGTAGTGGTCGGGTGCTACCTAAAAACAGGAGAGTTCGACTGTACAATCAATCAGTCATTGAGATTAATTCGCAATATTTTTATTATTTTGACTGAGATAAAATTTACAATATTTTTATCGTATTGAAGGCTTATTTTTTTAAAAAAAAACGTAAATAAAATTTTATAATATTGATATAAAAATACTTAAACATAAAAAATAAAAATAATTTGTATTGTATTTTATTTTTTAAAATCGACTAAAAATATATACTATTTTACATACTAAAACACTTTTTAACTAAAATTGTATGTAAAATTGTATGTATTGTATATTTTTTTATTTATTGTATTCTCCATTTCTTTGACCTTAGAAATTAGGATCAATTTTTATTTACCAACCTGTAAATGCTTTGGAGGTCGCGTCTGAGAGAAAAATTTCTGGATTTGCCAGAAAAACATGTCAAATCTATAGGAGTCTGGCCCTTTTAGAGCCAGACTCCGTATTTAAAAATAACGTGTTAAGAAAGCCGGGGCGCCCTCGTCCCACTAAAAAATGGTAAAGACAAACAATGGGTCAAAAAAGTACAAGTCATGATTGGCTATCCACTCACTTCTCAGATGGGTCTATAAAATATCTAATGAACGCACCGATACTTTGAAACTACTTGAACTTCTAAAACGAGAGGTGCCCAATCCGTCTCCGTTGTTGCTTGGCTTCAGTGTATTGTCCGGCATATCAAATGCCTGTCTGATTGCGGTCATCAATGGCGCTGCCGCGTCTGTGTCAAACAAGGCCATCAATTGGCGTTACACCATTTTGTATTTGCTGTGTGCTGTTGTATTTTTCTACTCAAAAAAATATACGTTGGATCGTTCATCGGAGCTGGTTGAGTGGGTAATCAATCGTGTTCGGCGCAGGCTGGCAGATAAAGTCAGACACACGGAATTGGTTTCCTTGGACAAATATGGAACGGCGACCATCTATGCCAGAATCAGCCAAGACGCTACTATTATTTCGAATGTGACAACCAGCATCATCAACAGTATTCAGTCGAGTATTATGATTTTGTTTACGCTGTTGTATGTTGCCACCATTTCTTTATGGTCGTTTGTACTGATTTCAGTAGGCCTGTGTCTGGGGGTTTTTTACTACATGGGTTTTTCGGATAGTTTTCAGCAGATGTGGCAAAATGTATCGGTCAAGGAGACAATTTTTTATGAAAAACTAAGTCATATTTTACAAGGCTTCAAAGAAATAAGAATCAACCGGCGCAAAAACGAGGAGGTGTTTAGGAATTATGAGGAGGTGAATGATTCCATGCGTGACTTTCGGGTAGAGACCAGTCAGCAATACAACCGCATCCTGATTTTTACCCAGGTTTTTTTCTACATTTTGCTGGGTGTCATCTTATTTGCGCTTCCCAAAATACACCCTGAACACGCAGAGTCGGTCATCAAGGTTGTGACCGCCTTGTTGTTTATCGCGGGTCCTTTGGAGGGGATTATTTTCTCCATCCCCTCTTATTCCAATGCGAACAATGCCGCCAATAATCTTATTTCGTTGGAGGGGCAGTTGGAGGAAGAATTGAAAAGGTTGGGAGAGGATCGACTGTCCCCCCAAGACCCTTTGTCGTACGAGTCT
>JBIPOY010000058.1:0-12127 GCA_044378705.1 Saprospiraceae bacterium | reverse complement strand
AATGCTGGGCCACTCAGCCATTGTTTCAAACATATCAAGGGTGACCAGGATTTTGTAGTCCACCGGATTGTTGTAGATCATGATGGGCAGAGGGGTAGCATCGGCGACTGCCCGGAAATAGGAGAGGGTTTCGCGGGTATCGGCAGAGTAGCGCATGGGCGGCAGCAGCATGAGGCCGGCGGCGCCACATTTTTCGGCTTCACGCGCCGCTTCGGTGGCAGCACGGGTGGTTTGTTCAGCGATGTTCATCACAACCGGAACACGGCCACGCACCTTTTCGACGGTAAAACGTACAAGGTCGTATTTCTCCTCGTTCAGCAGGCTGCTGGCTTCTCCGAGCGTGCCCCCCAGCACCACACCATGTACGCCGGCGCTAAGTTGGGCGTTGAGGTTTAGTTCAAAGGTAGAGAAATCAAGGGAATCATTGTCTGTGAAGGGCGTTGTAAGCGCTGGATAAACGCCTTGCCAAAGGACTTTCATGGTATAGCTGATTTGAGTGATGCAAATAACAAGTCGTTGCAATAAAAACTCAAATGTACCCACTTCTCCAGAGATCTTTGCTATCAAAATCTGATCCCCCTTTGCGATGCCACGGCTATCAAAAAGGGGGATCAGACGGCGTATGTTTTAACAACCGACTACCTGAATGGCGTAAAGGATGGAACCCGAACCAACCAATTCAAACATCTCTTTTCCCGTTGAAAAGCCTATGAGGGACCAATTTTTGCCCATGTTGTCAGAGCGAAAAATACCGGCATTGGTGCTACAAAAAAGGTATTTACCAACCTGATCAATGGCGTAAATGCGTCTGGCGGAAGGGCCGTTTTCATCTGCTTGGTATAAAAAAGGAACCTGCGGAAGATCCTCATCTATGCGCTGCCAAGTTTTACCGTGGTCGGTTGATATCCGCATCCTGTTCGACCTGTTGGCATCTTGCCAAGTTCCACCCTCTGTAATGGTAACCAAACCGCCCTCAATAGGTTTGGTATGCCAAGCTCCAAAATCTTCGGCTAGCACCAAGGTCCAATGCTCACCGCCATCGGCAGAGTGCATCAAGCCCTCATAGGTACCACAAACCAACGCTGTTCCTGTAGCATCCGCTGCAGCAAGGCTATTGATTCCCATGTCTTTGACGACCTGTTTCCAACTTGTTCCGCCATCAACAGATTTGAAAAGGCCACTTTCAACACCCACGAAAAGTGCCCCGTCAGCGGTTTCCAAAATACAACGTACTGTTTTGTCTTTCAAGTTATGGTGCATCGGTATCCAGAGATCGGCGCCCGGTAATTCTTTAAAAAAACCTTTGTCGTAACTACTGACATACAGGCCGTTTTTTCCGTGGAAAATACTGGAGATTTCAATGTTATCCAGTACTTCATTTTTCCAAGTTGGGGAATTGGTGCTTGCGCTGCTGCGGAATAAGTTGCTGCCGGATACCAAAACGATTTCACCGCCCTCGACAATAACGCGACCGACAGACAAGGAGTCAGGCAACCCACCACTGATATCTTCCCAAGTAAGACCAAAATCACGCGATTGAAAAATCATGTTTCTCGTCACCGAACTAGCTTTTTCAGGGGTAATATTGGGTTGAGTATTGCTGTTGATTTCGTTTAACGGGATTGACTTTTCAGACAGGCCACAGGCAAAAAAGGATTGAAAGAACAGCAAAAAGCAGATCACATGGAAGTACATACTATGAAATTGGTTGGTGAAACAATGGCTCAAAGATGCAGACTGGAAAAGTACCCACAACTTTTTGGTTGTAAAAGAATGTAAAGGATTTGTAAAAGGATCTTATTACACCGAATCTTGTTGCTTTTTGCCAATAAAGCCGATCCTTCAGCAACCACGTGCATGCGGTGCGTTACATCTTAAAGTTACGGTTGGATATTTTTTTGTAGGTTGTTTAGGCGAAATTTGCGCAGAATATTACGTCGGTGGGTGTCCACCGTATTTTTAGAGATACCCAATTTGACGCCAATGGACTTACTTGTCAGCCCGTTGGCTAGGAGTGAAATAATATCTTGTTCTCGGTCTGAGAAAGTGAAGTTATGAACGAGGGCACCCGGGGCATTTGCTATTGGGTGGTTTGAGTTTTTGGCTTCCGAGTATTGTGGAGCAGTAGTGCTAGGAAAGCTTAGGTCTGAATGAATGGCCACCACGCGTCGTACATTTTCATGCAGGGAGTCAGGCAATACCACACATCGGTGGAGGATATGTTTCCAAATACCCTTGTCCACTTGAATTTTGAAAGTGCAGCAATACATTTGGTCGGACGCGTCATTTTCAATCGTTGTGGGAAAGAAAAAACCATGCAAACCACCCCGAGAATATTGGACTTTGGAAGCATCCTGTGGTGGCATCCGTTTCAAGAGGTATGCTAAGTTGAAATCTGAAGGCTTGCAGCCGAGTATGTCATGCACAGAAGGGTGCACGTACTCAAGCTTTTTTTCAGTCAAATTTAGGATGAAGAAGTAGTGGTCAGTTGCATTAAACATCCTTGCGATACTGGCAAAGTAATGATTAGCCTGCTTAAGTGGAGGGGCCTGCTGTTTGGACGTTTGTATCCACCAGGAGATGCAAGTATGGAGGGTATCAAAAAAATTGGACATGTGGGGCTGGGCTATTTGAACATCGTGTTCTTATAAGTTGTCGAAAAGTGATTTTTGTTATCACTTTTCGACAACTTATTTCCCGCCATTAACATTTACCCTTGCATTTCGTAATAACGGGCGCCCAAAGTGACGCCTTCTCGACCGATATGATCCAGCGCCCAACGGCCCTTTTGTGCCACGACGGTCGTTTTTTGTGTTCCCATGTGTAGGGCTTCGTATTGATCGTATGATATGGGCTGTCGCTCCGTAATTTTTTCAAAAACTTTAAAATGGCGCACCACATTTTCCCAGCCTTTTTGGACGGTGGCCTCAAACACTTTTGCTTTGGAGCCACTGCCGTAGGCGATAAATCCGAATCTTTTTTTGTCTAGAGCGGTATTTTCTGCCAAGTCGCATTCGAGGGTGCTCATCAAGGCTAGGAAAATAGAGGCAGTGTAGAGGTTGCCTGTTTCTTGGCTGGCGCGCTGTGCTTTTTCGAGTTTTTCTGCCACGAATTTTTTATACAGATCGGATTCGCTGACAGATTTTAGAAAAGCGCTTCGGGCTTTTTCCTGGGTTTTTGGGTCTGGGGAGGGCGTATTCTCCGGGTTTAGGAGCTTGTATTTTGCTGTATCTTTTTCCCAGGCGCCTTTTTCTTTTCGTTCCTCCACAAACTGTTCTACGAACATACGTTTGGCATGAAAGGAATACGGCAGGTGAAAGATCATACGAGCCCAGCGTTCGGAGAGCGCGGGGAATTGTCCGGTTTGCATCACGCCGTCTTGGGTGGCGCGTTTACGAAAATCTATCAGAGCTTCCGACATACGGTTTTGGTAGCATTGATTGGAGAATTGGCCATCAAAGATCGGGGTTTCGCAATAATGTTCTCTGCGGGGTTTGTAGAAGTCATGGACACTTTCCATGGCCACCCCGAAGGTGCGTTGCACCGCCAAAAGCCGTGGTTGGGCTTTGACCAGCATGGCTACGGCACCGGCGCCCTGGGTATATTCTCCGGTGGAATGGAGTTCATATTTTGCGATATCGCTGGCCACCACGATGCCGATGTTGCGTTGGTCAGCAGCAACCCAGTCGAGGGAAATTTGCAGGGCGTCTACCGCTCCGATGCAGGCGAAGGTCATATCGAGCACGTCACAGTGTCTGAAACAATCGGCACCCCACTGTTTTTCCAGGCGTTTTTGAGCCATTTGTACGGCATAGGTTGCCGTGGGTTTGGCGCCGTCGAGGGCACTTTCGGTACCGAGGTAAACGCGTCCAATTTGGCGAGGATCGAGGTTGTTGCGCTCGATCAGCTCCACAATGGCTTCCGCTGCCATGGTAGCGGCATCTTCATGAACATCGCAAATAGCCATTTTGTACAATCCCAGTCCACGGGAAAGTTTATCGTAAGGTATTTCGCGTTTTTCAGCGAGTGCGCGGATGTCCAGAAAAAGTTTTGGCACATAGAGCGCCATGTCGTCGATACCGATGGTCATGGTTTGATGTTTGTTGTCGGTTACTGATAAGAATCTATGGCAGCAGCGTTACCTTGTTGCCCGATAAAAGGGGATGGTTACGTAGGAGAGGGCTGAACAAACCGGTGGTGTCGGCGTTGGTACGGGGTGCGAAGTTAAGTCACTCATTTGATTTGTCGGTAAGACGATACAAATGAACGTTTTTTCGGTTCTTTGCGCTGCCAAACACTTTTTTACCTTAAATTGTTTACGTCATGCCCAAACTAGATGATCAATTGAAGGCTGCCATTGTAAAAATGCCGGTAGCAGAAAAAGACAAGTTGTTGTTGCGACTCGTTGTCAAAGACGAAAAATTGGTGCGACGGCTGGTATTTGAACTTTTGGAGGGTGGTAGTACCCGAGATGCGCGGGCGGCTGATCTAAAAAATGAATTGCAGGAAAGTTTGCGTAACGCGACCGCGTACCATTTGACCCCTGGTTTGCTGTTGATGTACCTGCGCAGCTGGAATGCACGGATCACGGAGCATGTTCAGGCAACGAAAGACAAGTCGGGAGAGGTGTCGCTCACGTTTTTTATGTTGGCGGAAGCATTTCGTGTTCACCGTAGCATGCTCGAGGGATTTTCAGATTTCCGCAGCGATACGTTGGCTCCGTACCTCGTAAAACGGACAAAAACCATGCTCGGTAAAGCAGAAAAGCTCCACGAGGACTATTTTATTGAATTTCGCCGTGACGTACAGGAATTACTACAACACATTTGGTCTTTCCAACCAACGGCCAATTGGGCCCAAAAAGAGGGACTGGCCCTGCGTTGGGACATGTAACGGCCGAGGGGGGTGTCCAATTTGGCAATAAAAGGACTACTTTGTCACAAACGCAACCACCCAACTAGTTGCCGGGATTGTGAATATTATGCGCTAAACCCCGTACTTTTGCCATCCAATGCAAGCCGGAAAAATACTGCTCAACCACGATCATTTCGCCCTCGTCATCGAGCGGCTCTGCCACCAGTTGCTGGAAGACTGGGGTGATTTCTCCAATGGGTGTATCATTGGCATCCAACCCCGTGGTGCCTTGCTCGCCAACCGGATCCACAGTCGCCTTCAGGAATTGCTGGGCAAGCAGCACATTGAATACGGGAAATTAGACATCACTTTTTACCGCGATGATTTTCGAATGGCAGAGGGAGGGCCATTGATGCCGCATCCCAACGAAATAGATTTCGTTGTCGCCAACAAAAAAGTGCTACTCATTGACGATGTGCTCTATACCGGCCGCACAATTTCTGCGGCTTTGTCGGCCCTTCAACATTATGGTCGCCCCAACACAGTGGAGCTACTGGTGCTCGTAGATCGGCGCTTCAACCGCCAACTACCTGTTCAGGCCGATTATGTAGGCATCAGCGTGGATGCGCTCGATGAGGCATACGTGAAGGTTCGTTGGCAGGAAAAGCACGGTGAAAATGCGGTCTTGCTGTTCGATAAGAAACAAGACGCTGCGCCCTGATCTGCGCCTCAATGCTTTGATTAAGAAAGGATTGAGAGGTCTTGTACAGAAGGTCAAGAAGTCCCTTTTGAGGGCTCCTGCGGTCGCTGTTGCCAGATTACTTCTTCAGCGTGTAGCATTTGTGCCAGTGTTCGGCCCAGCACAAAAAACCAGTCAGAAAGTCGGTTCAGGTATTGGAGTACCACGTCGTCAACGGGCTCACCCGCTTGTTCAAGTGCAACGGTGAGACGCTCTGCACGGCGGCAGATGGTGCGGCATAAATGGCAGTAAGAAACCGTTGTATGACCACCGGGAAGGATGAAATGTCGCAAAGGCGGCAGGGTAGCATCCATGTCATCCATGTCCTTTTCCAGTAAAAAAACATCGGCTTCATTCAAATCGGGGGAGGGCAGTATTTTGGCCGGGTCTGAAGCCAAGTGGGCACCGACGGAGAACAGCCGGTGTTGCACAGTTTCGAGCATGGCACGCACGTGGGGCGACGTGGTTCCATCGCGCAAAAGACCGATGAAGGCATTTAATTCATCCACGGTTCCGTATGCATCCACCCTCAAATGACTTTTGGGTACACGACGACCGCCGAACAGTGCTGTTTCTCCATGGTCACCTGTTTTGGTGTAGATACGAAAAGCCATTTACAGAAAATTGTAGGGTTAGGTATTGTGGGTTGACAAAAAATCTGTTAAGATTTATTGTCAACCCTTCCTGAATATTATTGATGCCCGTTTCCTTTTTCATCCGTTTTGGCAGCTTTGGATGAGGGTGTTTGGGGTGTAACATTCAGTTCGATTGCCTTTGCCTCTTTTTCTTTTTCGCCATGAGGATTTGAATTCAGGCAAGAACTATCCATGTTGGAATAATTGATGGGGGCAAAGGGCTGACCATTGAGCACCTCCCAAGTGGTGGGCGCCCATTCTGATAGGGGCTTTTGGAGTTCAAGTTTCTTAGTACGACCTTGCGCCAACTGAAGGCGATCGAGGAGTACCGTTTTTAGTTTCGGTTTGGCCATATTGACGGCTGCTGCAAAAGGCAGGTCTCCGCCGGAAAGGATGAGCTCCAACAGGGTAACGCTGTGGTCTAGCGCTGCCTTTCCGTCAACGGTACCGCTGAATTCCAGCAGTTTGAGGGTGGCTTTGTAATCGCCCTGTTTGGCGAGGCTCAGTTGATCGGTGTACTTAAAATTGGCCCAACCGGCTGTGCTGAGTACCGATTCAAAAACGGTTACATCAACGTCGGTGTTGTTGTTTTGAGCCACCAGTGATTGGGTAGAGAGACAGAAAGAAAAGAGGGCAATTGCCAAGCATTTAGCGTTCATAGAAAACAAATTTTGACGAATAATTAATTTTCGGGTACTTAGAAGGTGTGCTGTCTGGCCCAAAACGGGCCTTTTTTCATCTCAGACGCGCCCACCCAAGCCGTTACATTAAATTCACGGATGCAAAAGTGCATGTTTTTGTTGAAAAATATTGACATACAACGTTGACGAATGCAAGGATGTTTTTTTGTTGTGTACGAAAAGCCTACTTTTGCGCCACTTTAACACTATTCACCCTTTCAAATAACACTTCGTATGGGACGCGCGTTTGAATTCCGCAAAGAAAGAAAATTTAAGCGTTGGGCCGGCATGGCCAAGACATTTACCCGCATCGGGCGCGAAATTGCGCTTGCCGTAAAATCCGGCGGCCCCAATCCTGAATACAATTCCCGTCTTCGGGTGGCTATTCAGAATGCCAAATCCGCCAACATGCCCAAGTCCAACGTGGAAAGTGCCATCAAAAAAGCTTCCGGTAAAGAAGCTGAAAACTTCCAAGAGGTACTTTACGAGGGCAAAGGCCCTTCCGGAATTGCTGTTCTGGTTGAAACAGCCACAGACAACCCCACCCGTACGGTCGCCAATGTACGTATGTATTTTGACCGCTGCGGCGGAGCCTTGGGCACTTCCGGCAGCGTCACTTTTTTGTTCGTTCACAAAGGTGTTTTTAAAGCAAAGGCGGAAGGCCACGACTGGGATATGCTTGAATTGGAACTGATTGACGCCGGGTTGGAAGAAATTCGCCGCGAAGAAGACGAGGTGGTATTGTACTGCGATTTTAAAGATTTTGGGACCATGCAAAAAGCATTGGAAGATCGGGGTATTGAAACAACCAGCACAGCGTTGGAGTACCTACCCACCACCACAAAAAAACTAGAGGATACTGAGATTGAGCAGGTCATCAAATTGATTGACCGTTTGGAGGAAGACGACGATGTACTCAATGTGTACCACACAATGGATATGTCGGAGTAATACCCTAACCAGTTACTTTTATTTATTGAACTTGAAAACAAAACCAATGGCAACGAAAAAAGTACCAACGAAAACAGCAGTCGCCGAACAACCAACGGCCACCATCAAAGCCTCCAAACAGGCGAAAAGCCAACCGAAAGAGGCGGTAGAAAAAGCGCTTTCACCTGCGTCTGTCAAGAAGGTAGTATCGCCCCAACAATCAGCAAGCACGTCCAAAGTAACATTTACCTTGCCCAAAGAGGCGGTGGAGAAGGCTGAGGCTGTTGCGGTATTGGGCGACTTCAACAACTGGGAAAATGGCGTGGCGCTCAAAAAGCAAAAAGACGGTTCTTTTGCTGCGTCCATTGAACTTGAAAAAGGCCGTACCTATGAGTATCGTTTTCTCATCAACGGAGAAAAATGGGAAAATGCCTGGAACGCTGAAGCGTACAAACCAACCCCTTTTGGAGCGTATAATTCAGTTGTTACGGCCTGATTTTACCCACATATCGCCACAAATGGAAACGCTTCCGATTTCTATCGCTATCTTTGTCCTTATTTAATAGTTATCGGACAACATGAGGGATAGACAGATTTTACTAAGTCGTATTGAAGACGCACTCAACAGTATTCGTCCACACCTTTTGGTAGATGGGGGAGATGTTGAGTTCGTGGAGCTTACGGATGATATGCACGTGAAAATCAAATGGTTGGGCATGTGTGAATCTTGTAACATGTCGTCGATGACATTGCGTGCCGGTATTCAAGAGGCTATTTGCGGCAATGTACCGGAGGTGATGGGCGTGGAGGCGGTGAATGGTATCTGATTACCATTTCAATCGCGCCTGAATTTTCCATACCCGTGCTTTGCCAAGGGTTCCGCTGTCTGTGACCGTTCGCCTCGTGTTGGTTTGTTCCATCCTTCCCTCAAGCCTTAGTTGGCGGGTAATATTCCATTGTAGGTTGACATAGTATCGGGTGCCACTGCCGGCGAAAGCGGGGATTGAGACAGCTGAAAACAGGTCTTTCTCAAAGGCATAAACCCTGGTGTCGTAGTCTTCGGTATCAAAAACAGTGTACCGGACGGATCCTGAAACAGGAGATCCCATGATCTTTACAACGGCTTCCTGATAGGCGATATACCCCTGTGAGGGTTTCAAATTTGCCACTTGGAAGGTGGTCCATTCCACACGGGACCTAAGTTCCAGCGATCGGTTTACTTTGCTGATTGCGTGCAATCGGATGCGATCTCGACGATTTTCAACCAAGCCGGGCAATTCTGCCAAGTTGCTGTCGTGTTCTTTGGTTTCAGACTGCCACAAGATATAGGCAGAGAATGTTTTACTTTTTTGCCATTGTAGTCGGGCCAGAAATTCCCGCCCCCTAGATGGGGAGCTGACGCCGAATCGGAGCCATGGATGCCGCCAAGCATCGGCATAAAAGTTTAATTGCCAACGTCTTATCCAACGGATGTCGGCGCCAAGAAAAAGTCCGTTTTCATTGTTTGCGCCGGAAGATTCTGCGAAAGGGGCAGCGTAAATGGATTGATAGTCTTTGGAAAGTGACCGTTGTACGGCACTCAATGTTACATTTCGGTGTGCTGATAGCAGCAAACCCTGTACGGAAGCGAGGCCACCGTTGTCGCTGCGGGCACTTTCTCCGAATACAAAAAAATTCCGCCAACGCCAATGGTAGTCAACACTGGCGCTGCCGAGATTTTTTCCTCGGAAGGTGAATTGTCGGTAGGGTGCAGGGGTAGGGTTCCAAGGCTTGTCGTATGCAATGTAGAGCCCGTTGGCGGTGATTTGCCCGTTGCGCCAATGGAAGGTAGTTGAGATGCCTCCCATGCTTTCACGCAATGATTTTTCATCGGCAATTTCACTGCTGTTGCGGTGGTACCCCGACGTTTGTAGGGAAGTGAACAGGATGTCGGATGCTTCTTGGTCGGTTGAGTCCGGGTACTGCACATTTCCATCGCGGCGGCGGTTGGAAATGAGTGCGGTGATTTCCAGGTGTTTTCCCAGTGAAAGGGTGGTGGCGGCGCCTCGCAAGAAGAATGTTTCTCCAAAAGCACCGTACGCATTTAGTTTCCGTCCCCCCCGGGCTACCGACACGGTTTCGGCAGATTTACCGGGTGAAAAGCCGGTCTGAAGCAGTAGTCCCTGTCCAAATCGAGCGGAAAAATCGCCCAATGCAATGGCTTTGACCCGAGCATTTACATTTTGGACAAACAAATGTGCACTGTAGAAGTCGAATCCTTTGGGATTGCTCTTGTTAAAAATAGCCTCTCCGGGGTCGCTTTCGGCGGTAAAACCAAAGCGCAATCGTCCATCAAAGGTGTGGCGATATCGGACGGCCACCGCATACGGACCACCTTCTACAGAACGACTTTGACCAAAGGTTGAATAATTGGGAGGATCTGGGAAGCCTCCGCGCAACAGCAGTTCATTTTCGCCTCTATAAAACCCATTCCACCAAGGTACATTGCGGGTGTCTAGGCTGCTGCTGATTTTCGTAAAGGGTAGTACCCGTCGGATGTCGCTGAGCTCCCAAGTGGGTATGGCCTGGAGTTCATATATATTCAGCAGGGGGCCAAACTGAGTTCGGTAGGCGATAAAGTTTTCCAATTGAATTTCTTGGAGCAGATGCAAGGCCGCGAGGTCTTCACGGGAAGCGCTGTTCAGGTCGAGTGGGTGGTCGAGGAGTAGGTCTAGGTTTTCTAAAAATTGTTGGGCATCGGATTCAGAAGCGGCTTCGTTGTCGCGAAAAAAATTTTCAAGCAATTCGGAGGATGCCGGTTCCTCCTCTTGTGCGGCCACAGGCAGAGTCGCAAAATGGAATAGTATCATCAGCACCAGGAGTGACTGCGCGCGTGCGAAATGGAATATTTTGGGCATCGAAACAGGAGTTTTTATTTCGGAAACAATGATAACACAAAAAATTCGTTTTAACTATAATTTTGATCTTAATAAAAGTGGTATTGGAACCAAGACAACCGCTACTTTTGTGCACAATCTTTTTAACCAGTAAAAAATATTTTCTCAACATGAAAAAAACTGTTTTGGGTATTCTCGCAGGCATGGCCCTGACTTTTTCAATGTCTTCCTGCGGTGAAAAACTGCTCACAGAAGATCAGGTACAAACCGAGATTCAAAAAGGCTACGACGCTGGAAAGGCTGCTGTCGAAACTGAAATGGATGCAAAATGCCAGGCCGATTTCGAAACACGCGTTACGGCTGAAGTGGATCAATTGAAAGCCGAAGCTGCCGCTACTGAAATGGCACCCCCTGCAGGCAAATGATACGCCTGATTTGTCTTTAACAACATTTCATCACCATTCTACAATCAAAATTTCTGAACAATGAATAAGAAAATGATGCTTTTCGGTGCTGCGGCACTGGTGGGAAGCTTTGTATTGGCTTCTTTCGATAAAAAGACCCTTGTGCAACAAAAAGAGGAAATCTCTCAGGCGGTAACCACTAAATTGGAAGGCTTCCGCGCTGAAAAAGAAACGGCCTGCACCGAAATGGTGAAAGCAGAAGCCACCACCCGCTACCAAACGTTTGTAGCGGAAGAGGCTGCTAAACCGGTGGTGGCCGGCAAAAAAAAGCCTGTCGGCAAAGGCCCAAAAGTTACGCCTAAGCCGCAGCCTGCCCCGCCTGTTAAAACAACGGTTGATCCACAAAAAAGCCGTGGCGGTGCTGTGCAACAAGGCAACGTTGAACAACAAAAAGAACGCGGTGGCGCTGTACAACAAGGCAATATTGAGCAGCAGAAAAAGCGTGGTGGTGCAGTTAAACAAGGGGGCGGAAAATAAAAAGATAGTCTAAACGTACAAAAAATGGGGGTATGGCGCAAGCCATACCCCCATTTTATTGGTCCTAATCGGTGCTTATTTCGTGTACGTGAAAGTCGCTGTGTCTGTTGTGTTGTCAGAAAAGGTAACAACGTAGCTGCCAGATAAGGTGTTGCCGGAGATACTAGCGGTACCGACAAACTTCCGACCCGTAGGATCTACATAATTGATGGATAAATCCGTAGCGGAAGCGGTAGTCGTGGAAGGACGGTCAATGGTAGCTTCGCAAACAGAGTCAAAACCTCCAAAATTAGCGATGGAAATTACGGACTCGCTTTTACGCGTCACCACTGCAGGGCTGCCCAAGTTGTAGGTGCCCAAAGCGGTGCCGGCAGTACTTGCGGTAACCACATCATTGCCAAGGTAAGAGCCCAAGAATTTTGTAGCCCATTCGGTTTCGCAGTTGGTGCCTTCGTAACCATCACCACATTCA
>JBIPOY010000329.1:0-4174 GCA_044378705.1 Saprospiraceae bacterium | reverse complement strand
ACACTTCACGGTGCAATAAACAGTATTCTGAAAATAAAGACAAGGTTTTGTTTCGGAAAAATTTATAACCGGCAATTTTATTAAAACCTAGGTTGAAAAAAGCAAGGTTCTATAAAATAGAAGAGCGTGACGACTGTCGCGCATCCGGCAGCACAAGCTGGTTTATCCGGCGTATAATTTCAGGCAGTTGTTACAGAGGCAAGTGGTGCCAAATTGGCGGGTGAGCGTTTCCCGGGTTGCGGGATGCAGCGTGGTAAGGTTGTTACACCAGCAGGTTTCGTCTTGGTAACACAACAGTTCCCGTTGGCAACGTGGGCATCTTGAGACAAAATCCTGTTCGTCTTCAACCCATGCAGCGCCGGCTTGACCTCCAATGGCGGGATGTTTGTCTGAGATCCGCATACTACCAAAAATGGGTGGATTCAACTTTTTTACGCGTACCCTGACGGCTTTCATGGACGGAAACTGGTGTTTCAACTGCTGTACAATGCTTGTGACAATGGTTTCCAGCAACTTCCTAGGCTTGGCCATTTCGACCAGACAAATTTGAAACACTGTTTCGTAATTGACGTGGGTATTGGCCAAACTATCGTTGGCGGCAGCGGCGGCAATTCCGGTGCTGACAAACACATCCACGATGTATTCGCCGCCCAATATTTGTTCTGCTTCGTAAACGCCGTGGAAGGCGTGAAAACGCATTCCTTCGAGAGCAATCCAAGCCATGGGGAGCGTTTTTTGGGTTTGACTATTTAGGATACAGGATGTTTGGCCTCAAAAGGCCCATTTTTGTCTCAGATACGACCCACTAAGTTGGTACAGAAGGACTATGTCAGTGATTGGTTTTCAAAGGCAAACGAGGCCGCACCAATGATACCGGCATTGTTGAGCAGTTTGGCGGGCACAATTCGGGTGGTGGTGTGTAGTTGGTCTTTAAATTGCTCAAACAGTTTACTCTCGCCACCGCCTAGGATAAACAAATCGGGGGAGAACAGCAATTCCAAATGGAGGAGATATTCATTGAAACGATCTGCCCATTCTTTTCGGCTAATTTTTAACCTTGAACGGGCGCCGGAAGAACACCATTGTTCGGCGGCCTTGCCATTTTTCCACAATACATGCCCCAATTCTGTGTTGGGTATCAGCACGCCGTTGTAAAAAAGGGCGCTTCCCAAACCGGTACCAATGGTGATGAGTAATACCAGTCCTTGCTCATTGCGTCCTCTGCCAAACCGCATTTCTGCTACCCCTGCTGCATCGGCATCATTGGTCACGAACACAGGGCAATTGCATACATCGCCAAATACTTTGCCCACGTCTGTCCCGATCCAGCTGCTGTCAATGTTTGCAGCGGAGCAGGCGGTTCCGTTTTTTACGATGGACGGAAAACCACAGCCAATGGGGCCTTTGTAATCGAAGAAGCGCACAATTTCAGCGAAGGCTTCTGCCATTGCCGTTGGGGTGGCTGGCTGCGGCGTAGGTACCCGGTAGCGCTCCCCTGAAAGTTGTCCCTTTTCCAAACTTACGAGCGCTCCTTTGATGCCGGAAGCGCCTACATCTATACCAAGTATTGTCATGTGATGATTTTTCAGAGGTTATGATGACCGTATGGACTAATATTCCGGGATAACGCCTTCTACTTCGTCTTCTCCCGTTTCACTGACCAATGATTTTTGTTTGCGCCGTTCGAGGGAATTGGCGTGCATATCGAGGTATTCGTTTCGGTTGTGTACGATATCAGCGGCTAGGTAAAGGGCTTTGATGAAGGATGTTTCATCGGCCTCGCCTTTTCCGGCAATATCATAAGCGGTACCGTGATCGGGGGAGGTACGAACAGAGCGTAAACCTGCTGTATAATTCACGCCTGCGCCAAAGGAGAGTGCTTTAAAAGGCACAAGGCCTTGATCGTGGTACATGGCGAGTACGCCATCGAATTTGTGGTGCTGACCGGAGCCGAAAAAGCCGTCGGCAGGGTAGGGGCCATACACCAGAATACCTTTGGCTTTTGCTTCCTCAATGGCTGGACGAATGATCTTTTCTTCTTCGTTGCCGATGGTACCTTCATCGCCGGCGTGTGGGTTTAGCCCTAAAACAGCGATGGTTGGCCGCTCAACATTGAAATCAATTTTGAGGGTTTCGGCAAAGATTAGAATTTTACGGAGTACCTTTTCTTGGGTAACGGCGGCCACCACGTCGCGCAGGGGCAAATGGTTGGTCACGATACCGACCCGCAGGGAGTCAGACACCATCAGCATGAGGGTATCTTTCGCCTTAAATTCAGCGCTGAGGTATTCGGTGTGGCCTACATGTTGAAAACCGGCCATTTTCATCGCTTTTTTGTTGATAGGAGCCGTTACCAAGGCGTCGATATGGCCGCTTTTAAGATCTTTTACGGCGGCAGCAAGCGCGTCCATAGCGCATTTTCCTCCTACCTCATTGGGCTTCCCCATAGAGATGTTCACGTTTTCGCTCCAGCAATTGATGATGTTGATGCGGCCGGGCAGCGCTTCAGAAGGTTTGGTAATGGTATGGAACTGGATATTGTCTTCAGAGATGACATTTTTATGGTAGGCCACTACTTTGGCGCTGCCATAAATGACCAGTTTAAATTTCCCCCCGGCATTTTTGATGGTCAAGGCTTTCAGAATTACTTCTAGGCCAATGCCGTTGATGTCGCCGCAGGATATTCCGATGGTAATATTGTTCATGAATCTTACTTGTTCAACGATGCGTCTTGTTTGAGGCCAGCATCTTTGTGTTTAGAGTTTTTTTAAAAAATCAAACAGCAACCGTACGCCTACACCGGTACCTTCTTTGGTGCGGTAGCCGTTGGCAGCACGAAGGTAAGCAGGCCCGGCGATGTCGAGGTGTAACCAAGGAAACTTGGTAAAGTGTTCTAAAAATTTTCCGGCGGTGATCATACCTGCATTGCTTGAGCCAAGGTTTTTCAGGTCTGCAATATTGCTTTTTAGTTCGTCGCCAAATTCTTTCCACAGGGGTAGTTCTACCAGTCGTTCGTAGGTATCGAAGCCGCTGCTTTCCAGTTGTTTTTTTATTTTTTCCGAGGCTGTTCCCATGTAACAAATCACCTGTGTACCCAGCGCCTTGACAGCCGATCCGGTGAGGGTAGCCAAATCCACCACGAGTTCAGGGTCATATTTTTGGGCAAAATGAAGGGCATCGGCGAGGATGAGCCGTCCCTCTGCGTCGGTATTGACTACCTCCACGGTGGTACCGGAGCCCATGGTGATCACATCGCCCGGGGAAAGCGCATTTTCCCCGATTTTATTGTCTGTGGCTGGAATGAGCCCAATCAAGTGCAGGGGGAGGCCTGTTTTTGCCGCCACTGCCAAGGTACCCACCACCGCAGCTGCGCCGGCCATGTCACATTTCATGTAGGTCATTCCTTCGGTCGGTTTCAGGCTGAGACCGCCGGTATCATACACCACGCCTTTGCCCACTAAGACGACGGGTTTGGCATTTCGGGCGCCCTCCGGTTTCCATTCCAATATACAGAATTGAGGTGGTACCGTGCTGGCGCGGTTGACGGCCAATAGCCCGCCCATTTTGAGGGCCTCAATTTTGTCTTTTCCTAAAATATCCACGGAAAATCCATACGTATGGCCCGCAGCGACTACCGCCTCTGCCAGGTGTACGGCGTTGAAATGTGAATGGGGCTCGTTTACTAAGTCTCGCGTTAGAAAGACAGCCTCCAACACAGCATTGGTTTCCTGAATGTCGGCTTCTGAAACTGTGGTGTTTTCCAACCGTATTTCCCGCAGAATTTTTTCTTTCTTGGAGGGATTGGAAAAATATTTCAAAAATTGGTAGCTGCCCAACGCCATACCTTCAGCAAACGACAAGGAACGGTCTTGGTGACATAAATTCCGAATGGTAACGGCGTCCAATTTGTATTGCCGTACTTCGCGCAATAAATCGTTGCCGGCCAAACGCCCTTCTTCATGGGCCGTCGCGCCGTCTTTCTCCGGCTTTAGCAACCGGACAAACACAACACCTTCGGTACGGGGGAAGAAGAAACTGGAAACATCTGAGGAGACAGCCCGCCGGATAAAGGCCAATTCGTGGGGAGCCAAATGCGTGTCTAGTGCATCTAGCCTGTCCTTGTCGGCAAGAATAACAAGATTGTCAGCAGTGCCCGCCAACTGGATGGAGGTTA
>JBIPOY010000328.1:0-4180 GCA_044378705.1 Saprospiraceae bacterium | reverse complement strand
CAAAAACAGTGTTTGACTGCCTTTTCAGGCGTGTTCTGTATTATTTTTAGTTCTAACTGCGAAAGTACGATTTGAAAAAATAATTTTGCCTTGTCTGAGGCAGTCTTTGTCGGGTTTATTCTTCCCAATATCTCCGCGAACCTTGCCGGTCAGGTCTTTTTTGATGCAGCGCATTTAAACCCACTCAATTACAACATGGCAATTCCAATCAAATTTGGCACCGATGGATGGCGAGCAATTATCGCCGACGATTATACCGTGGACAATGTGAAGCGGGTGGCGGAGGCCACGGCGCTGTTCATGAAAAAACACAACATGAAGAAGGCGGTCATTGGCCACGACTGCCGCTTTGGAGGCTTGCTCTTTGCTACTACTACAGCTCAGGTGCTGGGGGCATACGGTATTCAATGCCATATCACCACCACCGGGTTTGTCAGCACCCCCATGGTCAGCCTCGGCGTCGTTAAGTTAAAAGCAAACCTCGGTATTGTCATCACCGCCAGCCACAACCCACCCTCCTACAACGGTTACAAACTGAAAGCCGCTTACGGCGGCCCCATGATTCCATCCGACGTGACGGAGGTGGAAAATATGATTCCGGATGCTTGCTCTTTGGCAACACTTCCCTCTCTTCAGTATTTGAAAGATAAAAAATTATTGAAAGAAGTAGATCTTGAAACCATTTACCTCAAACATGCCAAAAAGAATTTCGACTTCAAACTGATCAAAGCCGGCGCCGGAAAAATTGCCTACGATGCTATGTACGGTGCGGGACAAAATATCGTAAAAAAATTATTGCCCCGCTGTGTTTTCCTGCACTGTGATGACAACCCCGGTATGCACGGTCAGGCGCCTGAGCCCATCCACCGAAACCTTACGTTGCTCAGCGAAACCATCAAAAAGAACCCCAAAATAACCGCAGGCCTGGCCAATGATGGCGATGCTGATCGAATCGGGATGTACGACGAAGACGGTCAATTTGTTGACAGTCACCACCTCCTGCTCATCCTCCTCTTGTACCTCCACCGTTACAAAGGCATGACAGGTAAAGTCGTGTTCACTTTCTCGGTAACAGATAAAATGAAAAAAATGGCCGAAAATTTCGGCTTGCCTTACGAAATCACCAAAGTCGGCTTTAAGTACATCGCGGAAATCATGACCAAAGAAGATATTCTCGTCGGTGGTGAAGAATCGGGTGGCTTGGCCGTAAAAGGCCATATTCCGGAACGCGATGGCGTCTGGATGGGCTTGTTGGTGTTTGAGTTTATGGCCCGTACCGGAAAAACACTGAAAGGCCTTGTGGAAGAGGTGTACAAGGAAGTGGGCGCTTTCGCCTTTGAACGCGATGACCTGCACATCACGGAAGTACAAAAACAACAGGTGATCAAAATGTGCAATGACCGCGCCTACAAATCCTTTGGCGCCTACAACATCAAAGCCGTCGAAGACCTCGACGGTTGGAAGTTTATTTTTGGTGATGAAAAATGGGTGATGATTCGCGCCAGTGGTACCGAGCCGGTGCTACGGGTGTACGCTCAGTCGCCTTCACTGGCAGAATGCCGCGTCATGCTTGATGCAGCAAAAGAAACAATTCTTTGATATTTTTTGATATTCTTTGATCGTTTTTAAGTTTACCTCAATATGAAAATTGCTATAGGCTGCGACCATGCAGGCTTCCCCTACAAAGACGATATCATCGCTATGCTCCAAGCACAAGGGCACATGGTACAAGATTTTGGCACGCACTCTCTTCTCTCCGTTGATTACCCGGATTTTGCCCATCAGGTATCAGTGGCCGTAGAAAGTGGTCAGGCGGAGCGCGGTATCTTGCTTTGCGGCAGTGCCAATGGCGTCGCTATTACGGCCAATAAGCACCAGCTCATACGCTGTGCTATTTGCTGGACGGAAGAACTCGCCGCCCTCGCCCGCCAACACAACGATGCCAATGTGATCGCATTGCCTGTTCGTTTTGTACCCGAAATTCTCGCACAAGCCATGGTTCGTATTTTCCTTACCACCGATTTCGAAGGAGGGCGACACGGATCTAGGGTTGATAAAATGGCTTGCTGATGTTCTTGGACTTACACAGGGAATGCACAAATACTCCCCGTCGCTTGGCATCGCTGTTGGTGAATGCGCTTTCACCAACAGCGATATAGGCCTCTTAACGTTTGAAAAACAAATTTTTTGTCCGGAAACACTACATAATCAGCATATTTGCCCCCGAATTTTATCAGTACAGGCTCCACAACAGGAACAGGTACGCACTTTGCAACAACAATTATGAAACTAAAAGTATTAATTTTCGCGTTGTTGGCAGCGATAAACCTGCCAGCCCAATCGGAAATAAAGCCCGACACATCCCAAAAAAGCGGGACGGCTGCTTTGCTCAGCGGCCCCGCCAAACGAAAAAAACGTACCTACGAACTGCCAGACGCCAAACCTTATGCCGTGGGTATCAAAGCTGCCGACTTGAAATCTCTCCTGTCGGTGCTTACATCAGACTCGCTCCAAGGCCGTGAAACAGGCCAAATAGGACAACAAAAGGCGGCGCAATTCATTGCCCAACAATTTAAAGCAGCCGGTATTCCTGCTAAAGCCGACCGAAATTCTTACTTCCAGAAAATTCTGCTCCGCAGTGATACATGGGCAGACATTGGCTTGACCGTCGGAAATCAAGAATTTCGCAATCGTACCGATTTTTATGTGTTCCCAGCCTACACCACAGATGCCCCCTCTCTTGATTTGAAAGAAGTGGTCTTCGTCGGGTATGGTATAGAAGATACCCAATACAACGATTATGAAAAAGTAGATGTAAAGGGTAAAGCTGTGGTGTTTTACGACGGCGAGCCACTTGGCTCAGACGGTATGTCGCTCCTCACAGGTTCGGAATTCCGTTCCCCTTGGTCTGTAGATTGGCGTAAAAAAGTGCAGTTGGCCAAGCAAAAGGGCGCTACCATGGTCTTTGTCATTGACCCATTGTTTGAAGAAAATGTCAAAAAAAACCGCAAACAAATCTCTACCTATGGGTGGAAAGCGGTGGGTACAGAGGGCGCAATTTCCAAAAAACCCGACTTGATCAACTGCCTGTTTGTTACCCCCGCTGTCGCAAAAGCGATACTTGGGGATAAAGCGGCCAAAGTTCAATCAGAACTGGCAGACCTTCAAGGTGGAAAAAAATTCTCCCCCGTGAAGGTAAAGGTGAAAATGGTTGTCAGATTGGACAAAGAAAGCAAAAATCTCGAAGGTTCAAATGTGCTGGCTGTCATCGAAGGCATGGATTCAGTGCTCAAAAAAGAATATGTCTTTGTCACGGCGCACTACGATCACTTGGGTATGCCCGACAGTACCATTATCTACCACGGCGCTGACGACAACGCCAGTGGTACTTCCGGTGTCATCGAGATCGCTCGCGCTTTTCAGGAAGCAAAAGACAAGGGCGTCGGCCCCAAACGCACCGTCGTTTGTATGCTGGTAAGCGGAGAGGAAAAAGGACTCCTCGGATCTCTGTATTATACCGAATTCCCGCTATTCCCCCTGGATAAAACGGTTGCAGACATAAACATTGACATGATCGGCCGCCTAGACGATCGTCATGCCGATAACCCCAATTATGTATATGTCATCGGTTCAGATCGACTGAGCACGGAGTTGCACGATATCAGCGAAATGCAAAACGAGGAGCATACAAAAATGGAACTCGATTATCGCTACAATGCCAAAGACGACCCGAATCATTACTACGAACGCAGCGATCACTTTAATTTTGCTGAAAAAGGGATTCCTTCCATCTTCTACTTCAATGGAACACACCCCGATTACCACAAACCTACAGACACCGCCGACAAAATAAACTGTGATGCGCAGGCCAAACGCGCCCAATTGGCTTTCTTCACGGCCTGGGAAATCGCCAACCGACCCACTCGTTTGTCCGTAAACGTACCACAGGAAAAAAAGAAGTAACCCTGTATCGCATCCTTTAATGGGGGATAAATCCGGTAAATATGCCGGATTTATCCCCCATTTTTATTTCGTGGATCCCTCCTTTCCCTGTTGTATCACCGCTCAAAAACCACATCAAATGGCAGATTGGGTTTCCTACCCCCATCTATTGCGAGGTATTGTGAATTATTATACCCTACCACTTGACAAAGTCCTCCCGGTATCGGTATATTTGTAG
>JBIPOY010000056.1:0-12171 GCA_044378705.1 Saprospiraceae bacterium | reverse complement strand
CTGGAATCCGTGGGGATAGATGTCCCCGAAGATATTCTTCGATTAGACATAAACGAACATGAGTAACCCTCGCCCACTGGTTTAGAGTGGTAAACCCGTGGCGATGATGAGGGCTTTATCAAAGGCTGGGTGGTATATCAGAAGACAATCAGAAGACACCCGACCTTTAAATTACATGATTTTTGTAAACTTCTTACCCTTTTTTCAAACAAAAGCCCCATCCCAAAGTTTAAGAGACTGCTTATACTTTTCCACCTCTTCACGCGGTGCCAATCCGTCACCCACAACAACAACTGCCCATGAAACGCCGTGCAATCGTATGGTTTCGACAAGATTTACGTCTTCACGACAACGAGGCGCTTTGTAACGCCCTTCGGATGGGTGATGAGGTGTTGCCGGTCTATATTTTTGATGAGCGCATCTTTCAAGGAAAAACGCGGTTTGGTTTTCCGAAAACAGGCAGTAATCGCGCTCAATTTATCCTCGAAAGCGTGGATGACTTACGCAAAAACCTTAGAAAAGCCGGCGCTGACCTCATCATTCGGGTGGGTAGACCGGAAGCAATTCTCTCTGAACTGGCCCAAACAATCAAGGCCTCTTGGGTCATCTGCAACCGAGAACGTACGCAAGAAGAAATACTCGTTCAAGACGGCCTAGAAACCAAACTGTGGGGATTTGGCGTGGAACTGATGTACACCCGTGGAAAAATGCTGTACCACACACAGGATTTACCCATGCCTGTCCAACATACACCCGACTATTTTTTCCAGTTCCGAAAAGAAAACGAGGATATTACCCCCGTAAGAGCCCCCTTGCCGGCACCACTGAAAATGCCTACCGTGCCGGGTGGTATTGACCCGGGAGATCTGCCTACCCTGGAAAATTTAAGCCTACCCCCTGTCGTACACGACCCACGGGCAGCCATGGTATTCAAGGGCGGTGAAACAGCAGCACTCCAACGATTACATTCCTATTTTTGGGAAAAAGGGCTGGTTTCTACCTACAAAGATACCCGAAACGGACTACTCGGAAGTGATTACTCTTCCAAATTTTCACCCTGGCTCTCTCAAGGCTGCCTTTCTCCAAAATTTATTTACCACGAACTCAAACGCTACGAAAACGAACGCGGCGCCAACGAAAGTACCCACTGGCTTTTCTTTGAGTTGCTTTGGCGCGACTTTTTCAGATTGATGGGTAAAAAACATGGCAACCAAATATTTTTAAAAGGTGGCGTGCAAAACAAACCCCTGCGACAGCTCAAAAACAATCGAGAACTTCTGTCCCTGTGGATAGACGGCCGAACGGGGGTGCCCTTCATTGACGCAAACATGCGTGAAATTAAAAACACAGGCTGGATGAGCAACCGGGGTCGCCAAAACACCGCATCTTTCCTCGTTAAAGACTTGAAGGTAAACTGGCAAATGGGTGCTGAATACTTTGAAAGTCAATTGATTGACTACGACCCTTGTAGTAACTGGGGCAACTGGAACTATGTCGCCGGTGTAGGCAGTGACCCGCGTGAAGATCGTATTTTCAACATCTTGACCCAAGCAAAAACCTACGACCCTACCGGAGATTTTGTCCGCCACTGGTGCCCTGAATTTACAAACGTACCACTGGATAAGGTACACCGCCCCGATCTAATGAACGCCGCCGACCGCCATCAAATTGGCTTATCCGATTATCCCAAACCTTTGGTGAAAATGGATAAATGGGTCATTTGATCCATGCTGCCTCAACCACCTGCAGCAGGCACAGCAAAGCGCTTGCATCGGTGATGCTACTTTTTCTTAATCTAAGATGGCGACCCGCCAATCAAAATCCAAACGCCCGCTTACATTTGACCTGTTGAAATTGTATTTTTGCGCCGGGATACCACCCATTTTCTTCAAATGATACCTTTTCAGCAAAAATATGCCTTCAAACAACAGTAAACCCATTAAAACAGCGCTCATCTCTGTTTATTCTAAAGATGGCCTTGACCCCATTATTCATCAACTACACGCCTTTGGAATACAACTTTACAGTACCGGGGGCACCCAAGCGTATATTCAGAAGCTGGGTATCCCCGTCACGTCTGTTGAGTCCCTCACCGGATACCCCAGTATTCTTGGCGGACGGGTAAAAACCCTCCATCCTGCTGTTTTTGGCGGGCTCTTGGCCCGCCGCGAACCTGAACACCTCTCACAACTCGCTGCCTATAATATCCCGGAAATTGACTGCGTAATCGTGGACCTCTATCCCTTTGAAGATACCGTCGCCGCTACCCACGATGAAACAGAAATTATCGAAAAAATAGACATCGGCGGAGTATCGCTCATCCGAGCCGCTGCGAAAAACTGGGGCGACGTCGTGGTGGTGGCCTCCAAAGAAGAATATGGTATGTTTCACGAATTGCTGACAACGCAACAAGGGGCTTTTACCGGTGACAACCGCCGCGAATTCGCCAGACGCGCTTTCAAAGTGACCTCCAATTACGACATTGCGATTTTTAACTGGTTCAACGAAGGAACAACAGACATTTCCTTTAAGTATTCAATACACCGCTCCGACATCCTTCGTTACGGTGAAAACCCACACCAAAACGGCGTATTTTTTGGCGAATTTGAAAAAGTATTCGATAAACTCAATGGGAAAGCCATTTCCTACAACAACCTCGTGGACATTGATGCCGCTGTGCAACTCATGCGCGAATTTCAGGTCGGAAAACCCTGCTTCGCCATCCTCAAACATACCAATGCCTGCGGCATCGCCCGACGACATACGCTACACGAAGCTTGGCAAGCAGCCCTCGCCTGTGACACTACCTCCGCTTTCGGTGGCGTTTTTGTAACCAACACCAAAATTGATCTTTCTACCGCACAAGAAATCAACCAACTCTTCTACGAAGTACTCATCGCTCCAGATTTTGACCAAGATGCCCTTGACCTACTGAAAAAGAAAGAACCCCGTATCTTACTTAAAATCAAGCGCTTTGACATACCAAAACGCTCGTTTCGAAGCCTACTCAACGGCGTCGTCGAACAAGATACTGACCTCAAATCGGAAACCGAAGCCGACCTCAAAACCGTCACCAAACGCGCGCCTACACCCGACGAAACCGGCGAACTACTGTTTGCCTCAAAATGCTGCAAACACCTTAAATCTAATGCCATTGCTCTGGTTAAAAATCGCCAACTCATCGGTATGGGATGCGGACAACCCAGTCGCGTGGATGCACTAAGACAGGCCATCGCCAAAGCGCGTTCTTTCGGATTTGACCTGCAAGGCGCCGTCATGGCCAGTGACGCATTCTTTCCGTTCCCCGATTGTGTTGAAATCGCCCACGAAGCAGGCATCACAGCCGTGGTACAACCGGGAGGCTCTATGAAAGACCAAGACTCCATTCGTGCCTGCGATGAACGTGGTATGGCCATGGTAATGACCAGCATCAGACACTTTAGACACTAAATAAAATTTTTGTCCCAATAAAGAAGTGTTCACAGCGCTTGTTTCTTCTAATCACCCCTACATTGACGTTTTTTGTCTAAATTATTGTTGAACTCAAAATTATTGTTGAAACTTCGCGCAATCAGCGACAACCTTGAAGCTGGAACCGGATCCTTCGTGATCCGGTTCCAGCTATTTTTTAACTCAACCAACATCAAAACAACACATGAAACAACGCTTCTTTTTTGTTTTTTTCCTAACGCTACTCGCCACTTCCTTGGTTAAGGCGCAGGACTATCCTGTGTATGATCCTTCTACCATCAACGTTTCATACAAAAAATACATCCTCCCAAACGGACTTCACCTCGTGGTCCACGAAGACCACAAAGCACCCATCGCGGCTGTAAATGTATGGTACCACGTGGGCTCCAAAAATGAAAAGCTCGGAAAATCCGGCTTCGCACACTTGTTTGAACACCTCATGTTCAACGGCTCTGAGCATTTCAACACCGACTATTTCCAAGCCTTAGAAGCCATCGGTGGTACCGACCTCAATGGTACTACCAATGAAGACCGCACCAACTATTTTCAAAACGTCCCCATCGGAGCACTCGATCAGGTACTCTGGCTCGAAAGCGACCGAATGGGGCACCTCCTGGGAGCCATCGATCAGGCAAAACTCGACGAACAACGCGGCGTCGTTCAAAACGAAAAGCGCCAAGGTGAAAACCAACCCTACTCCCTGGGTTGGGATATCCTCCAAAAAGAGTCGTACCCACCCTATCACCCGTATGGACATACCGTTATCGGTGAAATGGAAGACCTCAATGCGGCCTCTGTTGACGATGTTCATGCATGGTTCAAGGCGTATTACGGCGCAGCCAATGCCGTAGTGGTGGTCACCGGTGACATCACCGCAGATGCCGCTTATGAAAAAGTGCTCCAATACTTCGGTAATATACCCGCAGGGCCGGTCATCGCACGCCCTGAAATCAATGTGGCAAAACGTACCGGCAGCAAGCGCCTTCATTACCAAGATCGTGTACCCGAATCACGTGTTGTTATCTCCTGGAATACACCCGAATGGGGCAACCGCGAAAACGCAGCGCTCGACCTCGCCGCCAGTGTGCTGGCTTCCGGAAAAAGCAGCCGACTGTTTAAAATGCTGGTGTACGAAAAGCAAATATGTACCAGTGTTCAAGCCTACAACGGCCCTTCTGAAATTGGCGGCACCTTCTCCATCATCGCCAATGTAAAAAAAGGCAAAACCGTGGAAGAAGTGGAAACGGCTATCCATGAAATTCTCAACGAACTCCTACTCAATGGTCCAACCGAAGATGAATTGCGCCGTGTTAAAGCCGCTTATTTTGCCGGCTTTATCAAAGGCTTAGAGAGAATCGGCGGCTTTGGAGGCAAAAGTGACCTCCTAGCCGAAAATGAAGTGTTCGGAGGAAGCCCCGATTTCTACCAAAAAACAAACCAGTGGTTCCATGACGCCACGGCTAAAGACGTGCAGCTAACCGCTTCCAAGTGGCTTAAAGACGGTGATATTACGCTGATTTGTGACCCCTTCCCGGAATACTCCGTTACCAACACTGAAGTAGATCGCAGCAAAGCGCCCGCAGTGGACACCAAAGCCATGGCTTCTTTCCCGGAATTGCAGCGGGCTACCCTCAAAAATGGTATGAAAGTGGTCCTCGCCCGACGTACGGAAAGCCCAACGGTTTCCGCAAGCCTGATGTTTGATGCAGGCTATTGCACCGATAAATTCGGCGGAAAACTCGGCCTCGCAAGCCTGGGCATGAATATGCTCGACGAAGGCACCAAATCAATGAACGCCCTCCAAATCAACGAGCGCCTGCAGTTGCTCGGCGCAAGCCTGAATACCAACAGCGACCTAGACAACTCCTACGTTAACCTCAATACCCTCAAGCAAAGCCTCGACTTGAGCTTTGATCTGATGGCCGATGTGGTGCTAAACCCCTCCTTCCCAGATGCCGATTTCAAACGCTTACAAGCACAACAATTGAGCGGTATTCAAAATGAAAAAAAGAACCCACAAAGCATGGTCATGCGCGTCATGCCAACGTTGCTGTACGGCGAAGGTCACCCGTATGCCATGCCCATGAGCGGCAGTGGCGAAGAAGAATCGGTCAATACCATCACCCTCGACGATATTAAAGGCTTCTACAACCGTTGGATGAGACCCAACAATGCTACCATTGTTGTGACAGGCGATGTTACCCTCGAAGAATTGACGGCAAAACTGGAAAAACGTTTCGGTAACTGGCAAAAAGGGGAGGTGCCCAAAAAAATTATCCCGGAAGTCAACACCTCCGCAGCCTCCAATAAAATATTTCTCATCGACCGCCCTGAAAGCCAACAAAGCGTCATCGTCGCCGGTTACCTCACCAAACCCTACGGTCAAATGGATGAATTGGCCATCGAACAAATGAACAATGTACTGGGTGGCGATTTCACCAGCCGAATCAATTTGAATATCCGGGAAGACAAACACTGGTCTTATGGCTCACGATCACTCATCCAAAATACCCGTGGCCAACGTCCTTTCCTCATCATGGCACCCGTACAGACCGATAAAACCAAAGAAAGTATTCAGGAGGTCGTAAAAGAAGTCAATGCTTTCGTCGGCGACAAACCTATGACACAGTCCGAATTTGACAAAACAAAACAAAATACGGTGCTGGGCATGAGTGGTATGTGGGAAACCAACGCCGCCGTCAACGGTAGCCTACGCGATGTTGTTAAATACAATTTACCCGATGACTACTGGAAAAAATACGGCGGTAAGGTGCAAGGTCTTTCTCTTAAAGACGTGCAATTGACCGCTAAATCCATGGTGCAACCGAGTAATCTCGGTTGGTTCTTGGCCGGTGATGCCGCTAAAACATTGCCGGGATTGAAAGAACTCGGAATGGAAGTGATTCAAATTGACGCAAATGGAAAAGTAATCAGCAAAAAAGCCAAACCTTGATCCTTTCGTTTCGGAAAAGAACGCACAAAACAACCTATTGAGTTGATCTTTTTCATCTCCACAGGTTGTTAAACTACCCGTAAAAGCCGGGGGGAAAGCACCAAGCTACCCCCCGGCTTTTTATTATTTACTACCAAAAATAACCGGGGGGCTCGATGACCCTTCCAAATCAGCCGGTTTGCCACCCCGCTACAAAGTTTTTTTCGACCGTTACCGGTGAAAAAAAGTGCCTTCCGGTATTAAATAACCGCTTTTTTGCCTCAGACGCCACCACACCGGTAGCTATTTATAATCAATCTTTTTCCTTTTATAAAAATATTTTTGAAAAACTTTTCGTAACCCACTACATTGGCAGCCCGATTCGTTGAAATAAAGAACCTGCATCGTGACGCCAACCAACATTCAAGACCCCGAATACTTCCACAAAGTAGTGGACTGTCAGTATGCCTGCCCGGCGCACACACCTGTCCCGGCGTATATCCGACTCATCGCCGCCGAACGTTACACCGAGGCCTACATGATCAATTGGGAATCCAATGTGTTTCCAGGGGTACTTGGCCGCACCTGCGATCGCCCGTGTGAACCCGCGTGCCGCCGCGTGCGCGTAGAAGAAGAGCCCGTTGCCATTTGTCGCCTAAAGCGCGTTGCCGCTGACTTCAAAGGCGATGTAAAAGCGCTGATGCCCCAAGGACCCTTTACCCCCAATGGCAAAAAAATTGCCCTCATTGGAGGCGGGCCGGCCTCCCTGACCGTGGCACGCGACTTGGCCCCGTTGGGCTATGAAATTCATTTGTTTGACGAGCAACCCGCCGGGGGTGGTATGATGCGCAGCCAAATCCCTTCTTTCCGACTGCCCGAAAGTGTGCTGGATGAAGAGGTCGGATACATCCTGGATTTGGGAATTCACACCCAATTTCTCACCTATGTGTCAAGCCTGAAAGAAGTTCTGGCAAAAGATTACGACGCCATCTTTATCGGTACAGGAGCGCCCCGGGGGCGTGACTTGAGCGACTTGCCCGGTCGAAAAGAGGCCGGCGACAATGTCCGTATCGGCATTGAATTCCTAGCCAGTGTAGCCTTTGAACACACCACCAAAATCGGAAAAAAAGTGATCGTGCTGGGCGGCGGCAACACTGCCATGGACTGTTGCCGCACCTCGCTACGGCTCGGCGGCGATGCGGTGAAAGTCGTGGTTAGAAGCCCAAAAACCGATATGAAAGCCTCCCCTTGGGAAATTGAAGACGCCGAACACGAAGGCATTCCCATCTACGAAAACCATGTTCCCAAGGCTTTTGTTACCGAAAACGGAAAATTGATGGGCATGCACTTTGAAAAAGTACATGCCGTGTACAACGAAACAGGAAAACGCAGCCTAGTGCCCACCGGTGAGCCGGATGTATTCCTCGAAGCCGATGATGTACTGATTGCCGTGGGACAAGAAAATGCGTTTCCTTGGGTTGAACGTGATCTTGGGATCGAATTTGATCGGTGGGAAATTCCCGTGTTGGATAAAAAAACCTTCCAATCAACCCTTCCCCATGTGTTTTTTGGTGGCGATGCTGCCATGGGCCCGAAAAATGTCATCACAGCCGTCGCCCAAGGCCATACCGCAGCCGTTTCCATTGATTTGTTCTGCTCAGAAAAAGACCTTCAACAACGACCTTCACCCTACACCAACCTCATCCATCAAAAAATGGGTATCCATGAATGGATGTATGAGAGTGATGTAGCACCTGATCTACGCTTCAAAGTACCCCATGCCGATAAGGCTAAATCCTTGAAAAATAGGCTGATGGAAGTTGAATTGGGCTTCAACCCGGAAACAGCGTTGAAAGAAGCCCATCGATGCCTCAACTGTGATGTGCAAACAATATTCACCACCGCACGCTGCATAGAATGCGATGCTTGTGTGGATATTTGCCCTACTTCCTGTATTACTTTCACGGAAAATGACGCAGAAGAAACCCTGCGAACGCAACTCAACGCGCCCGCCCATGTATTATCCCAAGACCTATACGTTTCAACCGAGCTTCCCACCAAACGCGTCATGATCAAAGATGAAAATGTGTGCCTCCACTGCGGACTCTGCGCCGAACGATGCCCAACCGCCGCTTGGGATATGCAAAAGTATTTATACAATACAGCCAAAGCAGGTGGGATGAAATACACCTGAAGCCTGTTGTACGTTCGAAAAAATAAACGTGCATAAAAAAATACCACACCCCTGAAACACTTTCAGCACGGATTCATTTCATCGAAATTTACCCTTTCCAAACAAGTGCTCAACGACTTCGTTATTCGATTCGCCAACGTAAACGGCACTGGTTCTGCCAGTGCAAATACCATGTTTGCCAAGGCCATTTTTCGCATGGGAATCCCCGTGTCTCCGAAGAATATTTTCCCGTCCAACATTCAGGGGTTACCCACCTGGTATGAAGTACGCATCAGTGAAAAAGGCTACCTCGGCCGCCGTGAAGGTATTGATATCATGCTCAGCGTCAACCCGCAAAGTATTCCCAAAGATATCGCCAACGTGAAATCTGGCGGTTATTTTATGTACGACAGCACCAAGGAGCTACACAAGGAGTTTTTGCGCAACGACATCCACTTTCTGGGGGTGCCCATGATGCAATTGTGCATGGACAAATTTGCCGACCCCCGCCAACGCCAACTACTCAAAAATATGGTGTATGTCGGCGCCATCGCCGCGCTGATCGATATCGAAATTCCGGTGCTCCACCAGATCATCACCGAACAATTTAAGGGGAAAGAAAAACTCATCACCGCCAATTTTGAAGCCTTGGAAATGGGCATTCAATACGCCAAAGAGCACTTCCAATGCCCCTTGCCACACCTTCGTGTTGAACGACGTGACAATGTGGGCGACTGGATTCTAATGGATGGTAACAGCGCCTGTGGCTTGGGCGCGGTGTACGCCGGCGCAACAGTACTGGCCTGGTATCCCATCACACCTTCTACCTCCCTCGCCGATGCGTTTGGAAAATACGCCAAAAAACTCCGCGTGGATCCCGAAACGGGAAAAAATAACTATGCTATCATACAGGCCGAAGATGAACTGGCCGCCATTGGCGTGGTCATCGGCGCCAACTGGAATGGCGCCCGTTCATTTACCGCCACCAGCGGTCCGGGCATCTCCCTGATGAGCGAATTTTTAGGACTGGCCTATTTCGCTGAAATCCCTACGGTACTCGTAGATGTTCAACGAGGCGGACCCAGCACCGGAATGCCCACAAGAACCCAACAATCTGACCTTATTTCTGCCGCCTATGCATCCCATGGCGATACAAAACAACTCTTGCTGTTTCCAAGTACTCCCGCCGAGTGCTTCGAACACATGTCCACCGCTTTTGACCTCGCCGAACAACTCCAAACGCCCGTTTTGGTCATGACAGACCTAGACTTGGGCATGAACGACAATATGTCGCCCCCACTGCAATGGGACGACAACCAAGTGTACCAACGGGGAAAAGTGCTGGATGCCGAAGCCCTGGAAAAAATTGAACGGTTCGGTCGCTACCTTGATGTGGATGGCGATGGCATCACCTATCGTACCATTCCGGGTACCCACCCTACCAAAGGCTCTTTTTTTACGCGCGGAACTTCCCGCGATGAATACGCCACCTACACGGAAGAAGGCGCCGCTTACGTACGCAACATGGACCGGCTCACCCGAAAATGGGAAACAGCAAAAACCTACGTACCCAAACCGGAATTTTACCAACCGGTAAAACAAAGCAACTTCGGAATGATTTTCTTCGGTACCACCACCTATGCAGCACTGGAAGCCAGAGACTTGCTGGAAGAACAAGGTGTCTCATTGGACATCATGCGGGTAAAAGCATTCCCCTTCAGCGATGCCGTTAAGGAGTTTATTGACACACACGAGCGGATTTTTGTGGTTGAACAAAACAGAGATGCACAGTTTAAATCACTGTTGGTCAATGAATTAGAAATAAACTCCGAAGATTTGTTCTCCGTTCTCAATTATGACGGCTTTCCCATTACCGCTGAATTAATTCGACAGAAAATACACAAAAACCTGGTCGGTAAATTACCACCCCCATTTGTACCCGAAAAAATTGGCCCACCCAGTACCGCACAAGTAGAAGAGTAGTACCAACTTTTGTTGGCCTTACAAAACAACCCTCCACACAATGACATTCGTAAGACCCGTTTTCCGACACCCGGAAGCCCCAAAAAATAAGCTAGGCTATACCCGTAAATTCTACGAGGGCGCCCTCTCTACCCTTTGCGCTGGTTGTGGACACGATTCAGTCAGCGGCGCCATTATTCAGGCATGCTTTGAAATGGCTGTTGAGCCCCATCGGGTAGCCAAACTTTCCGGCATTGGCTGTTCCTCAAAAACGCCCACCTACTTCCTTGCCAACTCACACGGATTCAACTCCGTACACGGTAGAATGCCTTCCGTCGCAACGGGCGCTTACCTCGCCAACAGGGAACTCATGTACATCGGCGTTTCAGGCGATGGTGATTCTGCTTCCATTGGCATGGGACAATTTGTTCACGCCATCAGACGCAATCTCAACATCACGTACATCATCATGAACAACGGCTGTTATGGCCTTACCAAAGGGCAAGATTCTGCCACTGCCGACAAGGGGTCAGTGAATAAAACAGGGGCTGCCAATATGTACAACGCCATTGATATGGCAGGTCTCGCACTGGAATTGGGCGCAACCTTTATTGCTCGGAGTTTTTCCGGCGATAAAGAGCAGTTGATCCCGATGATCAAAGCGGCCATGTCGCACCCCGGTTTCGCCTTGATTGATGTGGTGTCTCCCTGCGTTACCTTCAACAACAACGTCGGTTCCACAAAATCCTACGACTACACCCGTGAACACATGGAAGCCACCGCCGCGGTTGATTTTGTGCCCATGATGACGGAAATAACGACTGAATACAACGAAGGCGACTCCGTGGAAGTGCCTTTACACGATGGCTCTGTCATCCATCTCAGCAAATTGGCCAAAGACTGGGATCCACGCAACCGCCAATCTGCTGTAAACCGCTTGTATCAGGCAAAGGCGCAGGGCGAAATACTGACCGGACTGATCTTCATTGACACGGAAAGCCAAGATTTACACCACATCCTCAATACCACACAACAGCCGCTCAATACCGTCGAACAAATTAAACTTTGCCCGGGATCGAAAGTGCTCGAAAGTATCAATGCCGGCCTGCGCTGATCTCAAGACACCGTAAACACGTCTCTTTTTATTAACCTACAGTACCCACCTTCAGACCAAGGTCAATATCAGTACTCCTGCTGACACGACGATCCGAATTACAACCCAACCCACGGAAAAATCCGCTCAGGAAGTTCCGTGGGTTTTTGTGCGATGATGGCATCGCCATCCACAGAGCAACAGACCCCGCTGCCTTTCAACACCCAAGACGAGGCCCGACCAAGTCTTAAAAATACTCACTTATTGCCAACAATTATTTGCTAAACAGCGCAATTACCGCTCACAAACAGTAATAACGTTTTGTTTGCTTTCAGAAAGCCCAACAAGGCCTTATCTTTGCGGAAATTAATTTACAAAATTCACCATTTCTATCATCACAAAAAAATTTCAAAACCATGCTAAAAAAACTTTTTATCCTTCCGGCGCTTTTGGTGGCTGCTTTCATGACAACCACAATCACTTCATGTAGTGACAATTGTAAAGATGTGGACTGTGGAAACGGAACCTGTCTTGACGGCA
>JBIPOY010000055.1:0-12173 GCA_044378705.1 Saprospiraceae bacterium | reverse complement strand
CCATAAAACATCGATACCGTATTGAAGGCATTCTTGCACGTGTTGGGCTGTCGCCACTTCTGTGGTAACCCGCAAGCCCGTTTCTGCTTGTACGTTTTTCAACCATGAAAGCCCCTGGGAACCGATACCCTCAAAAGCGCCCGGGCGGGTGCGTGGTTTCCAAATCCCGGCTCGGAATAAATCTACGCCTTGCGCCTTTAACCCGTGGGCCGTTGCGAGCACTTGGGCTTCTGTCTCGGCAGAGCACGGGCCTGCAATGAGTACCGACCGGTGGGGGGCATTAAAAATGGATTGAAATTGCATGGTACAAGGAAATTGATCGCCGTGAAAAGGGGGATTGCAAGACATTTGTGCCGCAAAACCGAGACAAAGTTCTTAACAAATTTCACTTCTTTTGGTTTGTCGCATTAAAATCATTCTTCTTTATGCTTCTGTTTTTGCGATCCTGCTACTTTTGCAGGATCGTAGTAACGCAGGTGGTCGCGTCTGAGACAAAAAAGCGGGCCTTTTTTGTTAGACAGCGTGCCACTTACCGCATTGCGCAGCATCAATCATACAACCATGGCAGCAAAAAGCAAAACGACGGCCAAGACGGCCCCCACCCAGAAAAAGACGCAACCATCGTCTGCACCACGCACCCACACCTTTGCGCCCGGTTTTTGGCGTCAGCATTGGATGCCTGCACTCTGCCTGATGGCGCTGGCAATAGCCCTGTATGCCATTGGTGTGGGGTACGGCTATGTGCTCGACGATGAAATGGTTTTTTGGAAAAACGAGTACGTACTCAAAGGTTTCGGCGGTTTGCGCAATATTTTTGCCTCAGACAGCTTCATGGGGTATTTTCACGAGCAGAAATTTTTGCTTGAAGGGGGGCGTTACCGCCCATTATCATTGGCAACCTTTGCCGTAGAAGTAGGGCTGTTCGGACCGGAGCATTCCGCCATTAGCCATGGCATCAATATTTTCTTGTACGGGCTGACCGGCATATTGCTGTACCGCATCCTCTTGGGCTTGTTTCCTGTGGGTGAAAACGGGCGCTGGTATTTCAGCCTACCCTTCATCGCTGCTGCTGTTTTTGTGCTGCATCCACTGCACGTGGAATGTGTAGCCAACATAAAAGGCCGCGATGAAATATTGGCACTGCTCGGCGGACTGGGTGCGCTGTGGGCAACGCTCAAGTATTTTGATACCCACCAATCGGGGTGGTTAGTATTTTCTGCCATCGCCCTTTTCCTAGGCATTCTGGCCAAAGAAAACACCATCACTTTTTTGGTCATCATCCCGCTTACCGTGGCCGTTTTCACCAAGGTAACAACTTCCCGTAGCATTTCAGCCGCCGTGCCCCTGTTTATTGCCACCTTGTTGTTTATCCTCGTGCGCTATAAGGCGTTGGGGTACATGCTCAACCATGGTCAGGTCAACACGGATATCATGAATGATCCTTTTCTGGACATGACCGGCAGTGAAAAACTGGCCACCGTTTTCCTGACCTTGGGGTGGTACGTTAAGTTGCTCTTCGTGCCCTACCCGCTTACGATTGACTACTATCCCTACCATGTGCCGAAAATGAACTGGGCCGATTGGAAAGTACTTGCTTCGTTGGCACTTTACCTCGTCATGGGCATTTGGGCGTTGCGCAACATTCGAAAAAACGCTATTCCTGCTTATGCTGTCTTGTTCTACCTCGTTACCCTGAGTATTGTGAGCAACTTATTTGTCTCGGTAGGGACTTTCATGAACGAGCGTTTTGCCTACATGCCATCGGTCGCCTTCTGCTTGCTTGCGGGCTGGTTCTTCGCCCGGAAACTACCCGATTGGCTGAAAGAAAAACACGATTCAGCCTACCCCCTCGGCATGATCGCATTTGTTGCCATTGCAGCGCTCTATGCTTTTGTGGTGGTAAAACGCATTCCCGACTGGCAAAATGGGCTTACGATCAATGAATCAGCCGTGAAGGTTTCCCCGGGAAGCGCCCGCGCCCATTGCTTCTACGTGACCGGACTGTATGAGCGGCAGTATGTAAAACTAAAAAAAGGCGAGGATAAAAAGCCCCTGATTGATGAAATGGAATACCACATCAATGAGTCGCTGCGCATCAACCCTAAATACGGTGCGGCTTTGATTATGAAAGGTGCTATTGCCGCTGCACGTTTTGAAGAAGATCACCAATTGGACAAGTTGTTTCACGTGTTCGAGGATATCTTGGAAAAGGTGCCCTACAACACCAATTTCAGGCCCTTCCTGGATCAATATATGGTGTATCTCGATGGGTCCAATGCTGATAAATATGTTTCATTCTGTCACCGGGTTGGATACGAATTCTTTTTTCTCCAAAAGAAAGACAACAAAACAGCCCTGCACTTCCTGCAATACGGCCTTGACCGCCAAACCGAAGACATCCGCATCCTAGATGCCATGGCAAGGGTGTACACGGCCATGGGCGAAACGGCAAAAGCGGCAGAGATGAAAAAACGAGCAGACGCAGAACGTTGATGAAAAGTTGTAATAGGGGTTTTCTACAGCGTAATTGTGTTGTATACCTGTTTTTCGCACTGGTTGTCTGCGGGCTACTCGGCGCCTGCAGTGGGGGCGATGCCCCGCTCGACGCAGAAACCAAGGCGTTGATTGATTCAACAGCGGCGGCAAGGATAGGACTGTTGCGGCCTCAGTTGGACAGCCTTTGTGCGCGCACAGAACGCACCCAGATGGATCATTTGGTTGATTCCATGAAACAGGTACGTTTAAGGGAAATTGCGGCGCAACTGAAGTCAATCCCGAAATAATATGTTCTGCCGGGCCGCGTTTGTTGGGTATGGGGCGTAAATAGACCTCCCATACCCAACAAACGCGGCCTACTGATTATCCAACCAGCATCTTAGCGACCGCACGGGCAACATTTTGCCCGTCCATAGCAGCTGAAATGATGCCACCGGCATAGCCGGCACCCTCACCGCAGGGATACAACCCCGACACCTCCGGGTGCGACAGGGTTTGCGGATCACGGGGTATCCGTACCGGAGCGCTGGAACGGCTCTCTGTGCCGACCACAATCGCTTCTTCTGTGTTGTACCCGCGCATCTGTCGGCCAAAATCAGCCAACCCTTCCCGCAGGCGCCGGTAGATAAATCCCGGCAACAAATCATAGAGCGGAGCGCTGTACAAACCGGGGATATAAGATGTTTTGGGTAAATCAGCAGACATCTTGGCCCGAATAAAGTCGGGGAGCCGCATGGCAGGGGCTTTCTGGCTACCATCCCCGGCTCTAAAAAGGTGCTGTTCCACCGAGGCTTGAAATTCCATGGCCGCAAAGGGGCCATGCTTTGCCCAAGGCGTCAGGTCGTCTAGTTCAACGGAAGTCACCACCCCCGAATTGGCAAACGGAGAGTCCCGCCGACTCATGCTCATCCCATTGACGACTATTTCACCGGGGCTGGTAGCAGCCGGTACGATAAGCCCACCCGGGCACATACAAAAGGAAAAAACACCGCGCCCGGCAGCTTGGCAAACGAGACTATAACTCGCTGCCGGAAGTTCGTCGGAACGCTGGTATTGTTTGTACTGAATGCTGTCTATCAGCGGCTGCGGGTGTTCCACGCGCACCCCCAGCGCAAAAGGCTTGGCTTCGAGTGCAATGCCCTTCGAGTGCAGCAATCGGTAAATGTCGCGGGCTGAATGGCCCGTTGCTAGGACAACGGCATCGGCCAGCCAAGTAGCCCCTTGCCGACCGGCCGTTGATTCCGTTTCAACGCCAATGATTTTTCCATTTTTAAGGATCAAATCGGCTACACACTGTTCAAAATGAACCTCTCCTCCGTAATGCAGGATGGTTTGACGGATATTTTGCACCACCGCCGGGAGTTTGTTGGACCCAATGTGGGGATGCGCTTCACTGAGAATATCGGACTTGGCGCCGTGATCCACCAAGATGCGAAGGGCTTTGTGGACACTTCCGCGTTTCACGGAGCGGGTATAAAGTTTTCCGTCGGAATACGTACCGGCGCCGCCTTCTCCAAAACAATAATTGGAGTGTGGATGCACTTCCCCAAACTGCTGTATGGCGCGCAAATCGCGTCGACGGGCCTGAACATCCTTCCCACGATCGAGCACAATGGGCTGAATACCCGCCTCCAACAACTCCAGCGCAGCAAAATAACCCGCAGGCCCTGCGCCCACGATAATTACTTTGCGGGCATTGACAACAGGTTTTAGCCCTTCCAAGACCGCTGGCTCCGGTGTAAAAGTGTCGCCGGGGCCATACACGGCTACCCTCAGCCGGTACACAGGCTGCCGCGAACGCGCGTCGAGGGATGATTTCAGTATCTCTACATGGGATATCTCATGGACCTGTAATCCGGTCTGTCGGGCGGCTTTTTGCCGTATCAGGGTTTCGTCTTGCCGCTCATGGGGCAAAAGCACCAATTCAACAAATGGTGTCATAGTAAATTTGTCCCGTGGTTATCAGGAAATGACGGCAAAGGTAGAACCTTGCACGGACATTATTTGTTTGGAAATTTGCGGTTAACGAATCGTAACGACTGCGGTGGTCGCGACTGAAACAAAAAAGTGGCCCTTGTTTGCCAGCCAGCCTTCCACTTGAGCGCATTACCACAAGTTTGTCAAAAAGCCGCTACCTTTGTCTGTCAGCATGGATTTTAAAATCACTTCACATTACGTCCCCACCGGCGACCAGCCCCAAGCCATTACGCAATTGGTAAACGGGGTGCGGAGCGGTGACCGCGCACAGGTGCTTTTGGGCGTTACCGGCTCCGGTAAAACGTTCACAATGGCCAATGTGATTGCCCAGCTCAACAGGCCAACCCTTGTCCTGACACACAATAAGACCCTGACCGCCCAGCTCTACGGAGAATTTCAGACTTTTTTTCCGGACAATGCGGTGGAATACTTCGTCAGTTACTACGACTACTACCAGCCCGAAGCCTACCTCTCTGTATCGGATACCTACATTGAAAAAGACCTTCAAATCAATGATTTGGTGGATAAACTCCGCCTAAAAGCAACCTCAACGCTGCTCTCCGGCCGCCGCGACATCATCATCGTGGCCTCTGTGTCGTGTATCTATGGTATGGGCAACCCGGAAGACTATAAAACGGGCATCATCCACCTGCAAAAAGGCGAAAAAAAGAGCAAAACAGATTTACTGTACTCCCTGACGGATAGCCTATACTCCCGCACGGAACTGGACTTCGGGCGCAGTACCTTTCGCGTTCGGGGTGATACCGTTGATATTAACCTACCCTATGCCGACGGGGGTATTCGAGTGGTTTTTTGGGGCGATGAAATTGAAAGTATTGAAACGATCGACATCAGTTCCGGAAAAAGATTGGAAGCATTAGACTCGGCGGCTATTTTTCCGGCGAACCTATATGTGGCGCCCAAGGACCGTATCAGCCAGATTATGGAGGAAATTCAGGAAGAAATGCGGGAACAAGAGAAGTTTTTCGTGCGAGAAGGCCGGTTACAGGAAGCCCGCCGCATCGCCGAACGAACGGCATTTGACTTGGAAATGATCCGAGAATTGGGCTACTGCTCCGGCATCGAAAACTATTCCCGCTTTTTTGACCAACGCAAGCCCGGCACACGCCCCTTCTGTCTGCTGGATTATTTTCCCGATGACTACCTGATGATTGTGGATGAAAGCCACGCCACGCTTCCGCAGGTGCGCGGTATGTGGGGCGGTGACCGCGCCCGAAAACAATCCCTCGTCAACTGGGGGTTTCGATTGCCCTCTGCCATGGACAACCGCCCACTCAATTTTGATGAGTTTGAAGGAATGATCAACCAAGCCATTTTTGTAAGCGCTACCCCGGCAGATTATGAACTTGAAAAAACCGAAGGCGTGGTGGTGGAACAATTGGTACGCCCAACCGGACTGCTCGACCCTCCGATCCAAGTAAGACCTTCCCTCAACCAAATAGATGACTTGTTGGAGGAAATACAAAAAAGGACTGCTGCGGATGAACGCTCGCTGGTAACTACGCTCACCAAAAGGATGGCAGAAGAACTGGCTACCTATTTTGACAAGGTGGGCGTCCGTTGCCGTTACATTCACTCGGAAGTAGAAACCCTCGAACGGGTGGAAATTCTCCGCAACCTCCGACTCGGTGAATTTGACGTGCTGATTGGGGTTAATTTGCTCCGAGAAGGCCTTGACCTCCCCGAAGTATCCCTTGTCGCCATTCTTGACGCCGATAAAGAAGGATTCCTGCGCAATGCCCGTTCACTCACACAAACAGCAGGGCGTGCCGCGCGAAACTCCAACGGCCTCGTGATTTTTTATGCCGATAAAATTACCGATGCAATGCGTAGTACCATTGATGAAACCAACCGACGACGTACCATCCAAATAGCCTACAACGAATTACATGGCATTACGCCAACAACCGTCACGAAAACAAAAGCTCAAATCATGGCCACCCGCAGCATTCTAGATATTCGCGGCGCTGAGGCACCCACATACTACGTCGAAAATGATGGCGTCAACATGGCAGCAGAACCAATTTTGGCCCTCACAACCAGGGCCCAATTGGAAAAAATGATCGGTGAAACAGAAAAACGCATGAAAGCCGCCGCCAAAGATCTCGACTTCATGACCGCCGCCCAACTCCGCGATGAAATGCTGGCGATGAAAAAACAATTCGGCGAACGTTTTGGAAGGATGGAGTAGTATTTTACGCCACCTCCTACCGAACCAACGTAATGGTACCGAAAAAAACCTCCACCTCTCCATCTACAAATGCTACTTGCCCCCGCCAAACATAAACTGCCGGTGCCAGCAACGACCCTCGAACGGTCCCGTCCCAGCCCCTTCGCTCGTCACCTTCCTGTAGATGCTCCCCCAAAAATACTTCGCTCCCCCAACGGTCAAATACCTGAAGAGCCTCTATCTCTTTAACACCCCTCGCATAAAGGGTGAAAAAATCATTCTGCCCATCGTCATTCGGTGAAAACACGTTCGGTGCATAAAGTATGCGCCTGCGATGAACCAGTACCCGTACTTCCGCCTCCGCTACACAAGCATTTTGATCACTGACCTGTACGGTGTACACCGTGCTTCTAAATGGTTTGGCCAAGGGTAAAGAACAGTCGGAACAACTCAAGCCAACCGCCGGTGACCATTGCCAAGAGACGATGTTTGAAGGTGCTATATTTGTCGCCGGTTCCAACAGGATCGAATCGCCCAGAAACAAGGTGTCAAGCGTTGGAATGGAAACCGTGGGCATGAAAAGCGTGTCTATCGTAGCCGTTTCAACACTTGTACAACCAATGCATACGTTCCACCGGCATCTACCTGTGGATGGGGGTGTCTGATCCTGACACAAAATGGCCGCCCTCGTTGGCCGACCACTGCACCAATAATGGAAGCGATGGTGGTGAAATACCAAGGGTCAGTTGAATGGAATCTGCGCTGCAAGTAATTTGTAGCCCTGTTGGCAAAAGTATCGTCGGGGGTACCCTGTTCTCCACCACTGTGACGGTATCGAATTCTACACAGTTGGTATTGGTGTTGGTGACCTGGAGCACATACACCCCAGCGGTACCAACACCACATGTTGCGTCCAAGCCCACAACCTGCCCTCCGGTGTTTTTCCAGGCGTACGAAATATTAGCGCCTGTGGCAGACCCGGTTGACAAAAGGATGGTTGTGTCACGGTCGCAGGTAAGCGTATCGTTCACCTGGGCGAAAGCGAGTGGCAGCGTCGTATTGTCTGTCACCTCAATGGTAGCAGCAGCCGTACAACCGGTATTGGTATTGGTCACGGTCAGGAAATAGAAGCCAATCTGGCTGACGACACAATGCATCAGGTTGTCACCGGAGTCAATGTGGCCATCGGTTGTCGCCCAGGCATACTGCTCAAAATCGCCATTGACGACCAGATTGTGGTCCAAATCTGCTGCCGTTGCTGACAATAAATAAAAGGTAGGTTGCGCGGGGCTCACAAAAGGCTCCAAGGTGTTTTCAGCCGTGAGGGGTGTCCAGGCAAAGCCTAAATAGTCACCAAAAATATTGGCGTTTAGTTGCGTGGACGCCGGAAAAGTACAAAAACTGACATCCGAACCAGCCTCAACCACAATGGGACATTGCCCATTGGATGGCTGCAATCAGACTGTCATACTCAATATCAATATGACGGAACAGAGACGTGTTGACATTACAAAAGCTACTCCAAAATCTTTACGCCATGTCTATTTCATCCCCTTTCACCACAATAGGAATCAGGCGAATCAACTTAACAAGGCAAACGATGAAAGCAACGACACCGAAGCGCACCACCTATTACTTTCAACACAATGATAGAAAACCCAAGACAAAGGTACCAAAAGGCCCTATTTATTTCCAAAAACTATAGCATTTATCCCGAATATGACAAGAAAAGTGCGGCTCATCGTGTCTTAATATGGGGTATCTGGCCATTTTTTTGTCTCTCGCGCGACTACCTACGTTTATTCATACACGACAACAAAACCAAAACATCAGAGGTGCTTGAGCACTTCTGACTTTTCAATAAACCCGGTATTTGTCCACGTAACAATGCCTTTTTTATACACTTGTAAAACAGGCAACGCGTCAATTTTCAACACTTTACAAAGCAATTGATGATCATCTGCATTGATGCGCACCACCACCACTTTGTCGGCCAAATCTTTTGAAATTTCCTCCAAATAAGGTTTCATTTTTTTACACGGACCACACCAATCCGCATAAAAATCAACCAATACTACTTTGTCGGACGGCACAAGGTCTTGAAACTGCTGGAGTGTCATCCCGTCTGAAGGGAGGGAGGTGCTATTTATTTCCGGCAATCCAGCGGCACGCCATTTCATGATGCCCCCCGCCATTTCATAGACTTGAAACCCTTCGGCGCACATTTTTTTGGCGGCAGAAGCACTCCTGCCTCCGCTCAAACAATAGATAAAAACGGGCTTAGACTTATCCAAGGCCTGTATTTGAGCCTCAAAATCGGACCCATTCCAATCAATATTACGGGCTGTTGGCAGGTGCCCCTTTGCGAATTCTTCCGGCGTACGCACATCCACAATGGGTGATTGGGGCAATTTCCTTGTTTTTTCAGCAAACGCAGCAGCAGAGATTGGAACTTGTTCCAATTGTTTTTGTGCATTACCGCAACTGTTGAACAACAAGACGAAAACAAAAAAAACATACCGCTTCATACGCATTGGATCGAATGGTGAAGAACAACAATTGTACCCACGAAAACAGGTAGAAAAACGTAAATATGGGAAATACGTTATTTTTTTGTCACTTGGATGCCCGCCGAAAGCAACTGTAGGGCTTTTTCCACCGCAGGATCGTCGTCGTTTTCTACGGTAAACCGGCCTAGGTCACCAAAGAGTATTTTTGCAACCCGTGCTTTGAGTAAGGTTTTAAATTGAACGCGGCAATGCACAAACTGGGTAGCATCCCGTTTCGCACCCTGTTTGTCGGTATAGTCTGCCAATGCATCCACCATGGCATCGGATGCCGACCATGTTTGGGTAAACGTTTGGAGATCCGAAGGCATACGCTTCCGATCCTGACTTTCCATCCACCGGGAAACAAACTGCGTCAGGTGTTGACGGAGTGACAGACAATATTCACCGGACAGCACCGTATCGTAAGGAATAAAGACATCGGGGGTAATGCCGCCGCCGCCATACACGACACGGCCATAACCCGTGTAGTATTGTGTACTGTCTGCGGGTTTGACATTGGAAGCATCGGATAGTTCGCCATTCTTGAGGCGGCGTTCCCCTTCGTGGGCGTAGTCAGCATCGTGTTTGTAATCGCGTTGAATACAACGGCCACTGGGGGTATAATAGCGGGCAATCGTGAGTCGCAAGGCGCCACCGTCGCTGAGCGGATATTGTTCTTGGACCAGCCCTTTGCCGTAAGAACGCCGACCTATCACCCAACCCCGATCCCAATCCTGCACAGCACCCGCCATGATTTCACTGGCCGACGCAGTACCCTCATCAATCAGCACCGCCACTTGACGTATGTTAAAACGGGCACGTCCGTTGCTTTTATAATCCTTTCGCTGTTCAGTTCTACCTTTGGTGTACACCAAAAGCCTGGCATCCGGAAATATCTGACTGAGTATTTCGGTTGCTTCTTCCAAGTATCCGCCTGGGTTGCCACGCAAGTCAAGGACGAGATTTTGCAAGCCTTTCCCTTCTGCGAGTGGCTGCAAGGCTCCCATAAATTCTTGGTATGTTTGGTTGGTAAACCGGTTGATTTTTATGTATCCGGTGTGATCATCAAGCATATAGGCAATGTCCACACTGTGCACCGGGATCATGGCCCGCACAAGGTTGAAATGTCGGAGTGCTGTTTCCTGACCTCGACGCACACCAATTTTTACAGCGGAACCACTTTCTCCGCGTAATTTCTTAAAAATCAACCTATTGTCCGTTTTATTTCCGGCAATCACCGTGTCATTGATGCTCACAATTTTATCGCCTGCAAGGATACCTACCGCCTCTGCAGGGCCACCGGAAAGAGGCGTTACCACCTGCATCGTATCATCCACCACAATAAACTCAATACCCACTCCCTCAAAGCCGCCATTCATGTCATCTTCCACCGCTTTCAACTCGTCGGGGCTGATGTAGATGGAGTGCGGATCAAGTTTGGAAAGCAGGTGTTCTATGGCTTCGTCACGAAGACTTTCGGTACTGACCGTATCTACATACTTGGAAGACACAAACCGAAGTATTTCATCCAACGATCCGCCGCCAGTTTTGGAGGTGCCGGAAAGGCGGAATGGTTGATCATAATGCGGCAATAATTGTCCGATCATCATACCCACAGCCATGGTAGCGGCCAGTATCAACGGCAATCGAATTTGAACTTTGGCGGGTGATTGTTCCGTATGCTCCATGTATTTTAATTGGTAATAATGTGGTGTAAATGGCCCCTTTTGGACGACTACTATTGTTGTAACGATTTCAGTGGCACGCCGTCCGGCCCCAAGCCTATTGTTTGTCTCAGGGATAACCCAATAAGTCGCTACGCCTACTTTTTCTTTTTCTTCTTGCCTTTCACCAATTTCATTTCATCCAAAAGGTAGCCTGCTCCTCCAAATTTATCCACAATGAACAATACATACCGAACATCGACCATGATGTTTCGACAAATGGCGGGGTTGTAGTTCAGGTCGCTCATGGTTCCTTCCCAGACGCGGTCAAAATTAAGACCGATAAGGTTGCCGCGGGCGTCGAGAGCAGGGCTGCCAGAGTTGCCGCCGGTGGTATGGTTGGAAGCAATAAAAGCGACGGGCAATCGGCCATCCGCAGTAGCATATTGACCATAATCTTTGGATTGCCACAGATCCCGAAGTTTTTGGGGCACGTCAAACTCATAATCACCCGGGATATACTTTTCCATGACACCGTCGAGGGTAGTCTGGAACCCGTAGTGCAGGGCATCCCTGGGAGAAAAACCACGAACTTTTCCGTAGGTGAGGCGGAGGGTACTGTTGGCATCCGGGAAAAATCTTTTTTCTTTGAACACCTCCATTTGAGCCGCCATGTATTGGCGTTGAAGCAGGTTGATTTGGGGCTGAATTTCCTGAAGTTTGGGCTGAACATTGGTTTGGAAGGCGTCGTTCAGGGTTTTCCAGAAAACAAAAGCCGGGTCATTTCGAAGTGTTTCTGCGACTTTGGCAGGTCTTTCGGCGAACAATGCTTTCAGTTTCTCACGGTTGGGAATAACACTGTTTTGAAAGATAAAAGCTGCCCATTGGGGGTACCCACCGTATTGAGCGGCTTCTTTTTGGACAAAAGCAGCTCCCCATTCCGGTTTCATGTGCTGGGCATAGAGTTCCATCAGGGCCGCAAAAACAGCTTCATCCACTTCGGGGCTGTAGTTTTTGAAAAAGCTCTCCAGCGAAGGGGCTATATCCCGTTGTTTTTGAGCGAAAAACGCTTCTCCATTCTTATCAAACACCTCCACAAGGCTGTTGAGCGCTGCCGCCTGAGAAAGTATTTCATTGTTCCGAAGGCATGTTTCAGAATAATAATCCCGTGCGAACGCATAAGGCTCCAGGTCTTTGTACAATTCACGGAGGCGGGGCAGCAAGTTTTTGTAACGGGATTTCAAATCTGAATTTTGCTCCAATCGTTGGGTAAATTCAGCTTCGTAGCGATTTTTT
>JBIPOY010000327.1:0-4188 GCA_044378705.1 Saprospiraceae bacterium | reverse complement strand
CTTGGATTTCTAATATTTTTCGTGTGTGCCCTTGCTGAAACCAACCGTGCTCCTTTTGATTTGCCGGAGTGTGAAACCGAATTGGTGGGTGGTTATCACACAGAATACAGCGCGATGAAGCTCGGGTTTTTTCTATTTGCGGAGTACATCAACATGTTTGTTTCTTCGGCAGTGATTTCCACCGTGTATTTTGGTGGTTACAACTTTCCCGGAATAGATGCCGCGTGGATGTGGGGTTTAATGGGCCCGGTGGTTCTTTTTGCCAAAACATTCTTTTTTATCTTTGTTTTCATGTGGATTCGCTGGACACTTCCGCGTTTTCGCTACGACCAGCTCATGCACCTTGGGTGGAAGGTATTGATCCCGCTGGCCATCTTCAATATGGTATTGACCGGCGGCGCATCACTCCTTTTTGGTCACTAACATTTCCCGTACGGACTTCCGCCATCATCATCGTATCACACACAAAAATATGCAACTTACACAACGCTCAAAACTTGTCGTCAACAAGGAAATGACCTTTCTGGAACGCATTTATCTTCCGGCCATCTTTGGAGGTATGTGGATCACGCTCAAGCACTTTTTGCGAACTCTTTTTGGAAAATCGAATGCGCTGCGCTATCCGGAAGTAAAACGGATATTCGCGCCCGTGTACCGGGGTTGGCATGTACTGAAGCGCGACGAACAAGGCCGTGAAAACTGTACTGCTTGTGGGCTTTGTGCGGTCGCTTGTCCTGCTGAAGCCATTACGATGGTGGCAGAAGAACGCCAAAAAGGAGAGGAACACCTGTACCGCGAAGAAAAATATGCTGCCGTGTATGAAATCAACATGTTGCGGTGTATCTTTTGCGGATTGTGTGAAGAAGCTTGTCCCAAAGAGGCTATTTTTCTAACCGACCGTATTGTACCGAGCGATTACGTCCGACAGAATTTTGTATTTGGAAAAGATATGCTGGTGGAAGGCGTCGAGCCGGAGAAACGCATTGATGTAACCTTCCGTCAAAAACACCTGACAGAAGCGTAGAAGCCCGAAACAACCATTCCGGCCACAAACAACCAAGGATAATCTCCCTGGAAACAAGAAACAGACCACGAATATGGAACAGTATATTTTCCTGACCCTAGCCTCGATTACCGTTATCACAGCACTGCTGATGGTTTTTTCAAAAAACCCGGTGCACAGCGTGTTGTACCTGATACTCACCTTTTTTGCCATTGCCGGCCAGTATGTCTTGTTGAACGCGCAATTTTTGGCAGTGGTGCACATCATCGTTTATGCAGGCGCCATCATGGTGCTTTTCCTCTTTGTATTGATGTTGCTCAACCTAAACGAAGACTCTGAGCCTCAAAAATCTTCGTTGTGGAAAATTGGCGCGGGGATCACTTCCGGGCTGCTCCTTGTAACCCTGGTGGGGGCCTTGAAAGGCAGTATTCAACTGGATTTGCCCGAAACCGGCAACCCCTCTGTGGGTTTGGTGGAAAACCTTGGACAAGTGTTGTTCACAGATTTTGTGGTACCTTTTGAAATGGCCGGTATCTTGTTTTTAGCCGCCATGGTGGGTGCCGTTATGGTGGGAAAACGCGATATAAAAGTGTAGTAGAAAACTCCTTGTATTAATTTTTTGAGGACACCCTACCGTTGAAACATAAAGATCGAAAAAGATGCTCGAAACAATAAGAATCATCCCCATTGAACACTATGTACTGTACAGCACCCTGCTGTTTGTCATTGGCATATTCGGGGTACTCACCCGCCGCAATGCCATCGTGGTACTCATGTGTATTGAATTGATGTTGAATGCTGTCAACCTGTTGTTGGCTGCTTTTTCCACCTATCTTTCAGACGCACAAGGCCAGATCATGGTGTTTTTCATCATGGTTGTCGCGGCAGCAGAGGCGGCCGTTGGGTTGGGTATTCTGGTGATGATTTACCGAAATACAAAATCAACAGACATTTCCCTTTTGGATAAATTGAAACATTAACCCTTTCGATTTCCAGGAAAATAATTTTGACAATTGCCTTACTGTCTTACATAGCCAACCGGGGTATGACAGCGAAAATATTGAAACAATGAATGCACTGATACCTTTGATTCCCTTTTTGCCCTTTTTAGGGTTTGTCGTCAACGGATTGTTCGGAAAGAAGCTGAGCAAAACTACGGTTGGCTTCATTGGCAGCGGCACCTTGCTGGCTTCCTTCCTGTTGAGTGTTGTCTGTTTCAACCAGGTGGCTGCTTCCGGACCAATGCAACATACGTTGTACAATTTTTTCACCGTGGACAGCCTGCGTGTGGATTTTGGTTTTCTCATTGACCAACTTTCCGTGTGGATGATGCTGATTGTTACCGGCGTTGGTTTTCTGATTCACGTGTACAGCATTGGCTATATGCACGATGACGAGGGCTTTTACAAGTTTTTTGCTTATCTCAATCTATTCATATTCAGCATGTTACTGCTGGTTATGGGTGATAATTTTCTGATGTTGTTTTTTGGGTGGGAAGGTGTTGGCTTGTGTTCCTACCTGTTGATAGGTTTTTGGTACACCAACAAGGAATATGGGAAAGCTGCCCGCAAGGCGTTTATCATGAACCGCATTGGCGATTTAGGATTGCTGTTGGGAATTTTCTTGATTTTCAAAATATTTGGTAGTCTGAACTACCAAGAAGTTTTTGCCCGCATCTCGACGATACCGATGGAGGCAGGCATAGCAACCACCATTTGTATTTTGCTCTTCATTGGAGCGATGGGTAAAAGTGCTCAAATACCCCTGTACACTTGGTTGCCCGATGCCATGGCAGGCCCTACCCCCGTTTCAGCACTCATCCATGCAGCCACAATGGTAACGGCTGGCGTGTATCTCATTGCACGCTGCAACCCGATTTACACCTTATCACCGGAAGCCATGCATTTCGTGGCAATCGTGGGGGTAGCTACCTGCATTTTTGCTGCCATCATTGGCTTGCGTCAGAACGACATAAAAAAAATACTGGCATATTCTACCGTATCACAACTTGGATTGATGTTTGTAGCGCTTGGCATGGGTGCTTACACCAGTGCCATCTTCCATGTTACCACCCATGCTTTTTTCAAAGCTTTGTTGTTTCTCGGAGCAGGAAGTGTGATTCACGGCATGGGCGGGGAGCAGGATATTCGAAAAATGGGTGGACTTAGAAAAGCCATGCCCGTTACATTTTGGGTATTTCTCATTGGGACTTTTGCCATTTCCGGTTTTCCATTTTTGGCAGGTTTCTTTTCAAAGGATGAAATATTTGCTTTTACGTATGCCCATGGCGGGTTGGGTTGGTGGGCCTTGGTGGGGTTTGGTGCGTTGTTGACGGCCATATACATGTGCCGCTTGCTGTATGTCACTTTTTTTGGAACCTTTCGGGGTACACACGAACAAGCGCACCATTTGCATGAAAGCCCCAAAGTGATGACGATACCGCTAATGGTATTGGCCGTATTGTCTGTTCTTGGTGGATTTTTAAACACCCCGCATTTTATGCACCTTGGGAATGAGCAATGGTTGGCTCACTGGTTTTCATCGGTCATTCCGATCAATGAAATGCACCTCGAAGCGAGTACGGAATGGGGTCTTATGATTTTTACCACTTCACTTGCATTGGTGGTCATTGCGATTTCCTACTTTATTTACGGCAAAAAATCGAATTTGCCCGTGGAAGATACCGCACAAACGGGCCTCACCAAGTTGATTGCGTCCAAATTTTATGTTGACGAGCTATACGACTTCTTGTTTGTTCGCCCGGTGGAGAAACTGTCTAAAATATTCCATTACTATGTTGATATTCAAGCCGTAGATGGCATTGTAAACGGGGTTGGAAAAGGCATTGAGCAGTTGGGCGCAGGATTCCGTAAACTACAAAATGGCAATATTGAATACTACCTGCTTGGAATGGTGGCTGGGGCGTTTTTATTGTTGTTGACCCTGTTTGTGTAAATATTCACATTCGAGCGGGTAAATAAGAATAGCCTTTACGCCGCACACAAGGATATTCATAGCTTTTGAAATCAACTTTGGCCTGTGCGCCGAAAGCACCGGTCAAAACAAAGAAAAACTGACGCATGTCACTCTTATTCATACTCATACCCTTCATCGTGTCAGCCTTTTTGCTGTTCACCCGATCTACTGCTGCTCGACAAATTTCGTTGGCAGCATCTCTGGCAAAC
>JBIPOY010000326.1:0-4196 GCA_044378705.1 Saprospiraceae bacterium | reverse complement strand
TCGCAGCGTCTTCAACCGATACAATGGGCAATGGATGTACCAAAACTTGGGCCGAAACAGGCTCGGACGAACAGCCCAAACTTGTGCCAACCACCGAATAAGTCCCCGTCTCCGTCGGGCTGACGGTGATGGAATTGCCCGTCTCGCCGTTGCTCCATTCAAAAGTTGCAGGGCCACTCGCCGTTAATATCGCATACTGACCGGTGCAAATCGTGGCATCTTCGACCGAGACTGTTGGCTGTGGGTTCACCGTTACTGTCGCGGAAACGGGCGCGGAGTTTGCCCCCGCGGTCTTCCCAACGACGGTAAAAACGGTGGTTTCCGTTGGGCTGACGGTGATGCTGTTGCCCTCAGCGCCGTTGCTCCACTGATAATACATCGCCCCACTTGCGATCAGGGTCGCCGACTGTCCTGGGCAAATATTTTCGCTGGTCACCGTCACGGGTGGCGCGGGCGAAGCTGCCGGGCAACCGCCCGGGAAATAGAGGTCGATGATGTTTTGCATGGCTTGCTTACCCAACGTGCCGTGCGTCGAATTGTACTGTGTCTTCCAAAGATTGTACCATCCTGACCCATAATTTGGGTCACCGCCTGCCGGGATGCTACCACCAAAAAAGGCGTTGGCGTGCGTCAGAAATTGCGCGTTATTGGCTGGAAGAATGGCTTTATAATGGGTCAATCGGTCGCAAATCAGTTTCGACGGTTGGAGATTTTCGGCATCAATACGAGTTTTGAGAACCGCTGCGTTTTTCGGCTGAACACCCCAGAAATGGATGAGCGGGCGTATATCCACCCCTGCCGTCCTTGAAAAGCGCAAAATTCGGCTGTCTACCCCTGTCAAACCGTCGCCGGGTGTTTGCGCGATGAAATCCAATTGCTCCTTTCGATAAAACGAATCAATCATTTCCCAACCAAAAAGGGCGGCCATTTCAACATATTTGGCGTATCCGCGCTGTTGATAGCGCACTTCATCTTTGGTTGTGTTGGAAATATCCATGGGGTTTCCGGCGCGAAAATTTGGCGTGACCATCCAATTCATGGCTGCTTGGTCGCGGGTGATTTGAGGGTGATTGTCAAAAGACTCGCCGAGTGCCGTGTCCATATCCATCCCATAAAGCCGGTTGTAAATCGCTGCCGCGAGCAAATTGACCGCCGCTTCTCCCTCGCCTGGGAAATTGCTGAACAATTGCGCGTGCCCCATTTCATGAAATTCCGTCTCCCAAAAACCTACGCCGGGCTTCAAAAACCAGTGGTTTTTATTGCCGTTTTCAATTTTTAAAGGGTCGTAGGTGTTGTTGATTTGCGGATTTCCGATGCCGTAGCCACCGAACATAATATCGACATCAATTTGTAGATACAGCATTGTGTTGCTACGAACGGGCGGGTAGCCGAGCAATTTTGAAACAACATCCATCCTATCGTCCCAATCTTTCATGAGTAAAACGGGGTCGGCAAAATTGTAAATCCAACTGCGCGGCACCTGCATCATGTATTTGTCGGTCTCAAAATCGGCCCAAGGTGCGGGGTTCGTGCGCTGCACAGTAAGCCAATTTTGAAGCGTTGTTTTGTCCGAAATTTTAGATGAAAAAAACGGCGCTGGCACGACGTTCGTCAATTCAATGTCCACCACGCCTTCATACGTTTGATAAGGCGTGATGATATAAATGCCGCCGCCGAAAGGATTGACGATTTCGGTCAGCGTATCTGTGATGGGAAACGTATTCGTTACCCGAAAAAATCGGCGGCAGGGGTAGCTACCCGTCCGCTCAAACGTGTGGGCGCCGACGAGAATTTTAAAGCCTTTTCCAATGATCGAGGCCGGCACTTTCACCGTACCGAGGCTTCCCGGTGCGAGGTAAAAACCGGTTGGACGACGGGCAGGCGTAGACGAAAACGCGGTTCGTTTGCCATATTCTGTTGGCATCGTCGCGTTGATTTTTGCGGAAAAAACAGCCGTTGGGTCAATCGGCGCGGGACAAATACCCGGAAAGTAGTCGGCTGTTTTGAACTTTCGACCGACCAAAATGGGCTTGTATTTTTCAATATTCTGGGGCGTATAAATATAATCCATGATGCCCTGCTGCACCAAAAATACCGCCCGCACGAGCTCAAAGCCGTCTGTAGCGCCAAAATCATTGGGAAAACCTCCGGTTGTGCTCGGATTGAGAAAGATAGGCCCTTTGAGCAATTCATAACAATCCACCAAATCAAAGGCTTCCAAAACGACTGTGCCGGTGTCGGCGATGACAAAGATATTTTGCTGAATCGTATTGGCAATTGCGTTGATGGCGGTTGGGCTTAACGTGGACGTCCCTTTTACATGGTTTTTAATTTGGAGCATGGCAGCGCTCAAAACTGCTGGCGTTTCCGTGTTATCAGCAATTTTATAATAGCCCGATTTGCCTACTCCAAAAATGGGGTCGCCCCCAAAAAAGTCATTGCTAAAAGTGACCGTTCCGGTTTGATTAAAAAGATATTTGAAGCGGTTGTCCGCACCATATGCAATGTGGCTTTTGGCGGGGAGCGTGAAGTTTTCGTTTTCGCCCGCGCAGAAGGTATAGCCGGGCGGAGCCTGCGCGAGCGCCACCTGATGAGCAAGAAGCACACAAATAAAAAAGGCGAATAAGGAGGTTAATCTGTGCATAGATAAAAGTGAATGGTAACAAGACCCCGACTGGGGGAAATGGCTGTGACGAATAAGGTGCGATTAAATTTATTGATGCTCCCGAAGCCAAAATTCACCATTCAGATTGGTATTTTGACTGGTAACGACTTAATTTTTCGTATCTGTGATAAAAAGCGGTCGTTTTTTGCCAGACAGCACGCCACTGAAGTAATTACTTTGACTTGTAACTGGTTGGGTGGCATTTTCGTTTGCTTGGCTACCGGCTCCCGCGCACAAGCGAGCAGTTGGCCGCCATGCATTTCCTGGGCGATTTTATAGATTTTTAATTTCTTCATCCGAAAGCCCCGTTGCTTTTTCAATGTCAGAATTTGAAAACCCCATTTTTATTAGGTTTTTAGCGACCTCTATTTTAGCTTTTATTTCCCCCTTAATTTCTCCTTTTATTTCCCCTTTAATTTCCCCTTTTTGCATGGCTGTTTCTAACTCCTGTCGCTGGTCTCCCTCCCAGATACTCGCATTATCATATGAAATCAAGTCGTTTTTTGACCAATTGTGCTTGTCTGCCTCTAAAAAAGCTTCTTTCAAACCTTCATCGTCATTGGCGTAATCAGGAATGAAGGTAAGCTCTTCGGCATGTTTGATAAAGTAAGTCCATTTATCAATTGGAGTTACCAACGCTTTGATTTCTAAGTCAAATTTTGGCAACTCAATGAAAGAAAACTGAATATCCTTTAACAAGTTTTCGTTGGTCGCTTTGTCTAATATCAGGTGTCGAGTATGGTAGTCATGGCTGGCACTCAATGGGAAGTCTAAAATCCCGATGAAGTATGCAGGATGTAGTAACGGATAATCTTCACCCCTATTAATCTGCATGGAATAGTCACGTGCGAGGTAATATTGAACGCGCTTGTCAAAGCCATTTTTTTCAGCCACTTGCATCTCCACAACAAACTTGCGACCTGATTGGTCCGTTGCCCGAGCGTCTAGAATGGTCGCCTTCTCTCCGGCGATACGCGGAAACTGATAAGGGTTAGCAAGGGTGACACTGACCACCCGTTTATCGCCCTCCAACTCCAACGAAGCGTTTAAAAAAGAGATGAGTGGGGCTGTTTTCTGTTCGTTGCCGAAAATCTTGCGAAAGGCGATGTCGTTTTTTATATCCGCGAACTGCATGGTCAAATTTTGATACAAAAATAACTAAAAAATTGGGGTTTTTCAAGTGTAGCCGGACAGGTATGGCACGTAACCTCAATTTTTTTCTACTGCTGGTTTTGTATAACAAGTGCACTGCGGCCTTTGCCGACGTTTAGGGTGTATGGGCGTTAATGCTTGGGATTGTTATCCGTATCAAGGATTTGCTTGATGGTATACTCCGAGGAGCTACGAAAAAAGCCCGCTAAGATGTCGAGGTGGGCATTGTTGTGGAGTATCCTCCCCACCGTAGTTATTACCAAATCAAGCAACCGTCATTTGGGCCACGACATCAAAAATATGCCGACAACCGCCAAGCAAGCACCCATGATTTGACGCCAGTCCATCGTCTCCCGAAAAAAAAGGACGCTTGTCAGCA
>JBIPOY010000325.1:0-4198 GCA_044378705.1 Saprospiraceae bacterium | reverse complement strand
ACTGTTTTCAATGCTACAGGATTAACAGGCCCTATTGAACTGACTTTTACCCCCACATCACCTTGCGGAACGCCTGCCACCACCGTCGTTAATGTTTCAGGGTCACCTGTTGCGACTTTTGAACCGGTCCCATCGGTCTGTGCCGGAGGGTCAACAACATTAACGGTCAATCTTACGGGAACACCTTCTTGGATGTTCAACTTGTTTGCCAATGGCTCATTGCTGAACAGTTTTACGGTGACAGAATCTCCGCTGGAGATACCGGTTAACCCACTTTCCAATACGAATTACAGCATTCAAAGTCTTGTGACGGAGGCTGGTTGTACAGGGCCCAATACTTCTATCATTGCCATGGTGTCGAACACGTCTCCCTCGGCCATACTGTCACTGGCTGGCAATGATACCATTTGTGCCGGAAGCTCCACCCTGATTTCCGTAAATTTTTCAGGTGGAACACCGCCTTTTGATTTTGTGTATGCGCTCAATGGGACACCACAGGCTCCACAAAATAATATTTCACAGGATCCATATCTTTTTCCAATCACCATATTCAACAATTCCGATATTACCTTGGTCAGTGTTACAGACGACAACGGCTGCACAGGGACCGTTTCGGGGGATGCCTTTGTTCGAATACTACCTGCTCCCAGCGCTCTGCTGGTTTCGGATACCATCCGTATTTGCGCTGGGGAAAGTGACACATTGCGTGTGAAATTATCCGGTACTGCCCCCTTTAACTTTGTTTACAGAATCAACGGGGTCAATCAAGCACCCATCACGACCAATGTGTCGCCCTACAAGATTGTGGTGTCACCAACAGGCGTTTCAACAGTGTACACCTTGTTTAGTGTCAACGACTCAATTTGTGCCGGTACCGTAAGTGGTCTGTACAAAATTGACGTAACACCTACACCCACCGCCTTTATCAGTGGAACGGATACGATTTGTGCCGGACAGTCGGCCAACTTAACCGTTGATTTCAATGGATCGGGTCCATTTACCTTCGGTTATACAGCAAATAACACCGGGGAAACAACCATTCAAACGAGCGACGATCCTTACACTTTCCAGGTATCTCCAACCGTTTCTACTACTTATGCGCTCTCAAGCTTGGTGGGTGGTAGTTGCCCGGGAACAGTGTCCGGCAGTGCTACCATTGCGGTACCGCCCGCTCCAACGGGTGTAATCAGTGGTGGCGGGCAAATTTGTCAGGGGGGCAATGGCACCACTATCAGCATTAATTTCACAGGAATAGCCCCTTTTACCTTTGTCTATTCCACCAATAACATCCCCCAAGCGCCGATTACCACCGCTTTGAATACGTATACTTTTTCGGTCAACCCTGGGGTTGGTACAGGATACAGACTTGTGTCGCTTCACGATGCCGTTTGTGATGGTACCGTCAGTGGTATCGCCCAGGTTTTTGTTTTTGTACCCGCTTCCGCCAATCTTTCCGGGAGTGCTGTTTTTTGTGATTCTGCGAACACCAATGTCATGGTTGACTTCAATGGATCGGGGCCATTCACCATTGAATATACCATCAATGACGTTGTTCAGCCCCTGGTTTATACGCCTGAAGACCCCTATTTCATTCCCGTTAGCGTCAATAGTACCACTGTTTTCAAACTTACCAACGTGGAATCGCCAGGGTGTATTGGCACGCCGACTGGTGTAGCCACCATCACTGTAAACTATCCTCCTACCTATGCCAACCTAGATTTGGACTGTAACGTAGCGCTGAACAACTATACCGTTACGTTTACTGCTTTGAATGCAACGCTACCCTTAACCTTGGTTGGTGGTAGTGGTACTTTTTCGGGCAATCAATTTACGAGTAGCCCCATTCCTCAAGGATCAGACTACAGCTTTATCTTTCGTGATGCCAATAACTGTGGGAATATCACCGTCAGCGGTGCATCCACGTGTAATTGCACCACAGCGTCCGGCAATATGTTGCTCGATCCCATACAAGTTTGCGTAAGCCAGCCTGCCACCGCTACCTTTTCCGGAGGTTTTGTTGATGATGGAAACGACCTATTACGATACATACTCCATACCAGTCCCGGACTACCGTTGGGCACTGTATTGGCTTGGAGTAGCACCCCTGTTTTTGGTTTTCAGGGAAACATGAATGTGGGTGTTACCTATTATATTTCTGCCATTGCCGGCAATCCGGACGGTATAGGCCAAGTAGATTTGACCGACCCTTGTCTTTCCGTATCACAGGGGGTAGCCGTCATTTTTCACGCGTTGCCAAACGGCGATATTGGGGTAAGTAGCCCCTCGGTTTGTCTGGGTGATTCGTTGGAAATCAATGTTTCATTTTCAGGCACTCCCCCGTTTTCATATTCGATGCAAGAAAATGGTGTGATCCAGAACACCATCACCGGCATCACCGGAAGTAGTCATCCTTGGGTTGTTTTTCCAACCAGTGACCTTTTATTGACGCTAAACAATGTTTCTGATCAATATTGTCCTTCCGGAATAACAACAGGGACTGTCGATGTCAGTGTTTTTTCTCCACCTACCGTTGGAACTCCCTCGTATGTATGTGACTATATAAGCAACACCTATACCCTTGATTTTGTCGTTTCAGGCACCCCGCCATTTTCCATCAGTGGGCTATTAGGTAGTTTCAACGGATCAATATTTACCAGTTTGCCCATACCCTTTGGAACAACTTACCAGGCATTTATTGGTGATGCTGATAATTGTGGGCAGGATACGATAACAGGCATGGGTATTTGCAGTTGTACATCTAACGCCGGTCAAATGAGTCAAGCCCCTATCAATGCTTGTAAGAATTCAGTTTTGACGGTTTCTAGCGCCATTTTTTCTACTTTGGATCCAGGCGATGTGCTTTTATATATCCTACACACTACTCCAAACAATACCCCCGGCACCATTTTAGCTTGGAGCAATACGCCATCCTTCACTTTTGGTGGATCAATGGTTCCAAACACCACCTATTATATTTCGTCTATTGTTGGAAATCCTACTGGAATGGGTCAAATTGACTTGGATGACCCTTGTTTGTCCATTGCCAATGGCACACCGGTGCTCTGGTATCCGAGCCCAACTGCAAATCTCACCTCGGGCACATTCAATATTTGTCCGGGTCAGTCGCAGGCTTTGTTGGTCTCCTTGACAGGAACCCCCGGTTACACCTTGACGTACACCAGCAATGGTAACCCATTTACCGTTTTTCCTTCCCAAAATCTGTTCAGCGTCAATGCTCAATTACAGCAGAGCGCAACCCTTCTATTGACGGGCGTTTCAGATGCACTTGGTTGTGTCGGCACCGTAAGTGGCCAGGCACAGGTAAATGTGCACACAAAACCAATGGTTGTTAATTTGACACCAAACTGTCAGATAAATGATCAGACCTACACGATTGAGTTTGACGTGACCAATGCCGACTTATCAACCGTATCCATAGCAAATATTACGGGCAGCTATAATCCTGTTACCGGACATTTTATCAGCGATCCAATCCCACTGTCACTACCCTACAGTTTTACCGTCACAGATGCCTGGGGCTGCGGAAATTTTTCAGCTTCCTCTACCGTTGAGTGTCTTTGTGTCACAGATGCCGGTACGATGAACGGCGGCAACTTGATCCTTTGTCCGGAGCAGAATGCCGTAGCAACACCGGCCATAGGTACGGTGCTGGAACCCGAAGACGCCTTGGTATATTTATTGGTGACCAGTACATCGCCGGCCACATGGACGATATTAGGCACGAACTCAACCCCGACGTTTGCCTTTAATACCGTTACCATGATGTACGAAACGACATACTACATTGTAGCAGCAGCGGGGAATACCGGGGTTGGCGGTATCAATTTCAATGATCCATGTCTTTCCATTGCAAATGGCCCCTCTGTTTTGTGGCGCACGCCCATCACAGCAACGCTTTCCGGCGCCGATACGATTTGTTTCGGAAGTTCTACGTCGTTGCAAGTAACCTTTTCAGGCGCCGGCCCTTACTTTTTCACCTATTCGGATGGTAGTGGCAATCAGGTTTTGGGAAATATTGTTCAAAACCCCTTCGCACTTGTCGTCACACCCCAGTCCAACTCGGTTTTCTCATTGGTTGGTATTTCCGGCGCGGGCACGTGTTTGGGAACGGTAGCAGGCAATGCCCAGATACAGGTAAACAATGCACCGCAAGCCGTGCATTTGCTTGAAACCTGTG
>JBIPOY010000054.1:0-12248 GCA_044378705.1 Saprospiraceae bacterium | reverse complement strand
TCCGCCATACTTCGCAGATTTTTTTGACCGTAGCGATGCTACGGCCTACAAAAATCCGCTTCGTCTGGCAAAAAATGGCCTCTTTTTTGTCTCAGACGCGACCACGCTAACCAGTTACAATTTTTTGTAACTAATTTTTATTCCAGAAAACCAAACAGATCAATGGCCCTTCATCATCCGTTTGGAAGATACTCCCTCCGACGATGATAAACGTACCAGTAAGATTCCATCGGGAAACGTGCTGATATCCAAGTTTACTTGATTGGTACCCGTGGCCACGGTCTGCCGATACAACAAACGACCTGATACATCAAATATCTCCAGTGATATATCTTGCTGCAGGGCTTCTTGCAACACAATAGTAGTACTTTCAACAGCCGGATTTGGCTGTAAAGCCCAGCCGGAAGCACCCAATAGCTCGCTGACATCACTGATCACCACCGTAACACACGATGAAAGTGCCATACAACCAATGGTATCGGTCGCAATCACAGCATACGAACCAGAAACCGTCGGCGTAAACTGACTGCCGTTGGCCAAAAATTGATTGTTTGCGCAATCAACCCATTCAAAAGTGCTAAAGGGCGAGGTCGAGGATGCTGTTAAGACGCCATTGTCTGACGTCACAGACACATCCAAAGTCCCTACTGTCAGTACCAGCGCAATAACGGAGTCGCAGCCATTCACCGAGGTAGTAGAAAAAGAGTACGTGCCGGGATTAGTAAAAGTCATGCCATTGAAAGGATATGATTCTCCTGTACAAATGAAACCAAATTCTATCGTCAACGGTACGGCCGGCAACAGTGTCAATGAAAGGGTTGCCACGGAGTCACACCCACTGGCGGCCGCATGCTCCAATACAACAGAATACAAACCACTCTCGGTGAGAGACACGCCGTTGAAATCATACGGACGACCGCAGTATTCGATGGCTTCAACGTACCCCTGTGCTACGGGAACGACATTCAGTACGAGGGTAACGACCGAGTCGCAGCCATTCTCCGCCGAAAAAATTTCAGAATACGTGCCAGCTACATTCAACAATGTATCTCCGAATTCATAATACTCCCCGGCACAAATGGTGCCGGTAACCAACGTGGACACTACCGGCAACACCAATAAATTCAGGGTAACCGTAGAGTCACAGCCATTGGAGGACTGTAAGATATTGGAATAAACACCAGTTTCAGAAAGCGCAGCACCTGCAAAGCCGTACGTTTCGTTGGAACAAATGGTAGCATTTATTACTGAACCGGATGTCGGCAACACGCTGAGCGAAAGTACCACGGTTGAATCGCAACCATTGGAGGATGTCAGGGTGGCGGTGTACATACCCGGATCAGACAAAAACGCGCCATTGAACGGATACGAGGAGCCTGCACAGATGGACGCGCTGAGGCTGCCGCTGCTCAAGGGCAACACCACAAGGCTCAGCGTCACCAAGGAATCACAGCCACCAATCGCTTCGAATGTCTGGGTGTATTCACCACTTTCAGTCAGCGTCTCTGCGCCAAAAGTGTAGGTGCCGCCCGCACAAATAGAGGCTTCGAAAGTAGATGTCAGGATATCAACAAACACCAAACTCAAGATGACGGTGCTGTCACAACCATAAATATTCGACAAATTGGCTACGTATGTTCCTGAGGTGTCTAGGGTTGTACCGTTAAACACATACTCCCTACCCTGACATTCTGTTACATCTAATATTGTGATGACGCTGGGGCGAACCAATAGGTTGAGCGTTACCACAGAATCACAGCCGTTAGAACCCTGAAAAACAATGTCGTATACCCCTGTTTCTGAGAATAATTGTCCGTTGTACTCGTACGCCGTCCCAACACAGGCCGATGCCACAATGGCAGTGTGTTGTATCGGAAGTACTGTCAAATGGATTGTTACCGTTGAATCACAGCCATTGACGCCCATTAATCCAAAACTATACGTGCCACTGGATGCAAGGATCTGGCCATCATAACCATACACATTGCCTTCACAAATGGTGGCATCAATCTCTGTTTTTTGGGTCGGCAATACCGTCAGGGTGAGGGTTACAACACTGTCGCAACCGTTGGAACCCGGCAAGGTAGCCGTGTAAACACCGGCAACCGAGGGGGCTGCCCCATTGAACGGGTAGCTGGCGCCCTCACAAATGGTCGCTTCGACGTTGGTCTGTTGTAATGGTAATACTTCCAGGTACAATGTTACTGTGGAATCACAACCATTGGCGTCTGTCAGAATGGCGGTGTACGTGCCTGTTTCTGTGCGCACTACTCCGGCAAATTCGTATGAATCACCGGCACAAATGACCCCTTCTATTGTTGTCGTTTGCGCTGTCAACACATTCAAGGTCAGGGTCACGGTGGAGTCACAGCCGGTGGTTGTAAAGAGGTTCATGGTATAAGCCCCCGATTGTTCCAACGTATCTCCATTGAATTCGTAGGTCTCGCCGGCGCAAACAGTGGCCATCAGAGCAGTCGTAACTTCGGGTAATACGATCAACACGAGGTTGACGGTAGAATCGCAACCGTTGACGCCCTGCAACACCGATTCATAAACACCCTGGGATTCCAAGGTGTCACCCTGGAATACATACGTTTCACCGGCACAAATGACGGCGCCCAAGACGGTGTTTTGCGTAGGTAAAACGGTCAAAGTGAACGTTACCAACGAATCACAACCATTGGAATTTTCTAGGATATAATCGTGTGGACCGGCTTCCGTAAGTTCTTCTCCCTGGTACAAGAATGACTCCCCTGCGCAAATGGTCGCACCATCGGTTCCGTTGGTAACAGGAAAGTACGATAGGGTAAGCGTCAATACAGAATCGCAACCGCCAACTGCTGTGAGCGTATCGGTGTACACGCCTGCTTGCATCAGTTGCTGACCGCCAAATAGGTAGCTGTCGCCGTTGCAAATGACCGCTTGAAGCGCTGTTTCAAAATAGGGAACAAAGGCGAGTTGGACGCTTACCAAAGAATCACAGCCGTTTTCCGCCACGTAGGTATGCACGTACAATCCACTGTTGCTCAGGGTATCTCCTTCAAATATATAGGTCAATCCATCGCAAAGGGTAACACTGATCGAGGTGCCTGAAACCGGTAAAACGGTCAGGGTAAGGGTCGAAATAGAATCACAACCACCCTGGGCCAGCAAGGAGTCTACATAGACACCTGTTGTTTGGATTATTGCACCACCAAAAGGATAACCCTCACCGGCGCAGATTACGGCAGACTGTTGCACGTCATAATACTCCACAACCGACAAGTCTAGGTGGACAAGTGAATCGCAGCCGTTCACAGCAGTTAGGGTATAGGTATAAATGCCACTTTCCGTCAGGGTATCTCCTTGGTATAGGTATTGTGAACCCAAGCAAATACTGGCATTCAAGTTAGACGACGAATGGGGTAATACGGTTAAGGTCAGGGTAATGATGGAGTCACAACCGCCACTTGCAATCAAGGATTGTACATAAACGCCGGCAGTGTCCAGCACTGCGCCACCAAATTGAATAGAGTCGCCGGCGCATATCGCCTGCGTCTGTTGAATATCAAAGAAATTGACGACCTGCAAATCCAGCCAAACCAAAGAATCACAGCCGTTGGCAGCCGTCAGGGTAGATACATACAATCCACTTTCGGAAAGTGTGTCGCCCTGGAACAGGTAGGATGAACCCCTGCAAATTCCAGCTGTGAGGTTGGTCTGTGAAGGAGCTAAAACTGTCAAATTCAAGGTAACCGTTGAGTCACATCCGTTGACGCCAACCAATACTTCTTGGTAACGACCAGGCTCTAGTAGTGTTTGTCCTGAAAAAAGATAGGATTGTCCTTGGCAAATAGAGACATAAAGGGTGTCTGCCGAAACCGGTAATACCAACAATTGCAGGGTAACGGTGGAGTCCGTGCCATCCGTTGCTGTAAAAACAGCCGTGTAATTACCCGAAGCACTCAGCGATTGACCGTCAAATGAGTAGGTCTCATTGGCGCAAATGGTAGCAGCAATGGTAGAATCGCCAGGATAGGAAGCCTCGGCAATGCCGCGAGCGCTCCCCGCTGTTGCGTTGAAAATTATACCTACCAAAAGCAGGAGGCGTAATGAGACGGCACTGAAGCGCAGCACATTTTTAAAAAAATGTGCCGGACTAGCCGCCAACCAAAAAGACGTAAATGGTGGAATCATCGTTGATTAGTAAATTGATAGATGAAAATATGGGAAATAAAGAGATTCGAAACTGCGTTTCGAGGATAAATCGGGTGCCAATTAAGGATGGTTTGGATTATGAATTGCGGAAAAATACCGGAAACTGTAGGCCATTTAGGCGTTATAGGATTATCCGTCACACAATTCTTTGTACTGTCTTCTCTATCAAGGCGCTGTCAACATAATGCTTGTTCAAGCAATTTTACCCTGTGTGCGGGGCATCGTAGTAAGGACATTGGTCAGAGTACGACTCGAAAAATATGATGTCCAACAGATATTGAGTGAGTAAACACATCGTTCTCAGGGATTTTTTGCGCATAAATATTACTTTGCGCCATAATCCGACAAAAAAAGGTTATTCAGGATGAATATATTCCTGTCCGTATTCGTCCAGTTATTTATTCGGGTACACATACTGTCGTACATCATCTTCTGTGACCGTTTGATCGCAAAGGATAAAAAGTCGTTCAATGACGTTGGCCAATTCCCGGATATTTCCTGTCCAGTTGTACTCCTGAAGGGCTTTCATGGCTTCCGGGGTAAATTGTTTGGGGGAGTGCCCGTAGTCATCGGCAATTCTGCGGTTGAAATGTTCCAGCAAGAGTGGGATATCTTCACGGCGTTCGTTGAGGGAAGGTACGCGCACCACAATGACCGCCAGTCGGTGGTAAAGGTCTTCGCGGAATCGGCCCGCCGCAATTTCTTCGCGGAGGTCTTTGTTGGTAGCTGCCAGCACACGCACGTCAACCTTAATTTCTTTGTTGTCGCCGACGCGGGTAATCTTACTTTCCTGTAACGCACGCAGTACCTTGGCTTGGGCATCGTTACTCATGTCGCCAATTTCGTCGAGGAACAGAGTGCCACCGTTGGCGGATTCAAACTTGCCGGGTTTATCGGCAATAGCGCCTGTGAATGAGCCTTTTTTATGGCCAAAAAGCTCACTTTCAATCAATTCGGAGGGAATAGCAGCGCAGTTTACTTCTACAATGGGTCCATCGGAGCGGTTACTTTTTTCGTGTATCCAGCGTGCTACGAGTTCTTTTCCGGTACCGTTTTGGCCGGTTATGAGCACCCTGCTTTCGGTGGGGGCCACCCGTTCAAGCATTTTTTTGATTTCTTTGATGGGTGCGCTCTCACCGATCATGTTCACCCCTTTGTTGCCTTTTACTTGTTTGCGCAACACTTGGGTTGTGTTCACCAACTCACTGCGATCCAGGGCATTGCGCACCGTGATGAGCATGCGGTTTAGGTCCGGCGGCTTGGAAATAAAATCAAAGGCGCCCTTTTTCACGGCTTCGACGGCCGTATCGATGGTGCCGTGCCCGCTGACCATAATGACCGGCGTTTCCGGAGAAAGAATCTGGAGGCGTTCCAGCGCCTCAATTCCGTCCATCTTGGGCATTTTGATGTCGGTAATGATCACATCGAATTTCTCTTTCTGCACCTTAGCGATGCAGTCTAATCCGTCCACGGCTTCCTCTACGTCATACCCTTCAAACTCGAGTATGTCACGCAAGGTGCGGCGGATGGGCGTTTCGTCGTCAACTATTAAAATCTTTGCCATTTGTTTTGATGTCCTGTTAGGTGCACAAAGAAAGTTCATTCAATTCAGATTCACACAATAAGTCGCATGAATAGATAAAAGTAACGAGTGCTGTGACACGCTGACAGGGAGGAAACGATTGCTTTTTGGTCCAGACCATGGGCTATCTAAGTAGATACAAAAGGGGCGATAAAGGTTGATAGGCTGTTTTTGGGTGATTCCAACAGTGGTAATTGGCACTTGGAATTTCTCAAAAAAAACTTTTCAACGCTTATCGCCCCTGAACACCGTTTGGGACAGCCTTGTTGTTCAATGGTCAATACATTTACTCTTCGTCTGCGTCAAAGGCGTCAAAATCAAACAGGAGGGAGAAGCGCAGCGTGTTGTCCAACGGATTGCGCTGGTTGCTGGTGGGTACGAGGTACGAGAAATTCAGGCCAAAAACATTGTATTTGATACCGAGGCCGATGCTGAAGTATTTACGGTTACCCTTTGACCAGTGCTCATAGAAATAACCCATGCGTACGGCGAACTGATCATCGTACCAATATTCAGCACCCAAGCCGTAGGTTATTTCTTTCAACTCTTCACTGAAACCACCCGGCGCATCGCCAAAAGATTTAAAGACGCCACGGATGGGTGAGTATTGTTTGTAATCAGGAATGCCATCGCCGTCATTGTCCACTTCAGGGCGGGGGGTTGGCACCAATAATTTGTTGAGGTCTGTGCTAAAGGTGATGGAGTTAAAGGCATCGAGCCCGATTTTCAACGACCCGCCCAATCCGAGATTGGTTGGGATGTAATCACGGTTTTCAGAATTGGTATACGTGATTTTAGAACCCAGGTTGCTAATGGCTGCGCCAAAAGTGAAGTCGCTTTTATAATCTGAAAGATTCATTTTTGTTTTGTAAGTCATAGAAAGGTCAGCGGCGGCGGCAATACCGGGCTTGATTTCAATGCCTTCCACAATTCGTCCGGTGGCGAGGTTGGAGTAAATAAATTTAGCGCCAATGGCAGCCGAGAATTTATCGGTGAGCTTACGGGTATAGGCGCCGGAAAATTCAAATTCATTGGGCTTCCCTTGTCCGAGCGATTCACCTTGGTCGTTTGTAAACTCAATATCGCCCAGCGAAAAATAGCGAAGACTGGCGCCGATGGCCTGGAATTCGTCAATTTTGTAATAGCCCGCTAGGTATGCGAGGTACACATCATTGAGGCCCAAATTGCGCATCCATGGGGTGTAGGTAGCTGAAATAGCCACGTTTTTGTCGGCAAAAGCAAGTTTTGACGGGTTGTAGTGCATTCCGTTGGGGTCTGCAGATGTAGCGATGCCGACGTCTCCCATCGCCCCACCGCGTGCATCGGGCACAATGCGTAGAAATGGAACGGCCGAAGTCACAGAATTGGCACAGCGTTCTCCGGTGATGGGGTTGTTGCCATCAACACATTTTGGAGAAAATTGTGCGAATAGCGCATTTCCTGACAGCATAGCGGCCGTAATGAACAGCGACAGTACGGGTGTATTTTTCATATAGCACAAGTTAGTTTTATCAAATTGTTTCGGCAGATGCGTTGGGGGTATAAAGGATTGACGCAGCATCTTCTTTTTGGGTTGTCCAACCCTCAAAAAACTTTAGCAGCGTTACTCTGAAGTTCTCCCTGCGCGCACAAAATTAACGAGAGATTCAGCACTAGAAGCATTCACCAAGGCCACTTCTACTATTTTGCCATCGGGCATTTTAATTTTTGTATCTTTTACTTTCATGGCGAGCATGAGGTCGTTGAACTTTGTGCTGCTTGACACCACGTTGAGGTCGGCGCCTCCATCCGGATTGGGTTGGTAGCTGAAGAAATACCAAAGGTCGGGAGAAGCCTTCAGGTAGAGGGAAAACTTGTCTTCACCACTTCCCGGCATTTTATACGAAAGGTACATGGTGAGGTTTTTGTTGATGGGCTGGCCTGCGATGCTGATCAGCGGGAACTTATCATCCATGGTCACAAAGGCTGAATATTCATTGTTCCAGCGCACGGCGTGTCGGCCGAAGACAAACGTAAATTTATCGTCTTTTTTGGGCAGTAAGATGGCATTGATGCGCAAATTGGCCTGCATTTCTGCCCACTCGTTTTCTTCACTGACAAACTCATGAACCGTTGGTTGGTAGAAGGCGGTATTGGTGTTGTACACCGCTCCCGGGGCATCAAAACTGGCGAGTTTTAGGTCATTGACCACCAGATCAAGCAGTATTTTTGGAATGGGTAATTCGACGCCGGTCATGATTTCCCCGGTGACTTCAAAAGTAGTGGTGTCGGTCAGGGTGTTGTAATCAGACTTTAGCCTGCCAGCCGCTTTAATTTTCATGTATTCCAACCCCGATCCGATGTTGATGGGCCCATCGGCCTGAATGGTTCCCACCCTGTTGTCAAACACCATTTTGGCTCCTTTTTCTGAGCCGCCTACTACGCGCAGGGAGTCACCAAAGGTAAATCGGTCGGTTTTGGCGTCGTATTTGATCACATCTTTACAATCTATGAGGGGCCGATCGACGCGGGAGAGCGCTGGAAGCATCACGCGTGGGTATGCCTCACCTGTTTCCCGAAAAATATAGAAACCTGCCACCATTGGGTCATCATCGGCGTTTTTGGCGTTTTTGACGCGCAAAGTGGGGTCATTTTTATCTACCTCCGTAAACAGGGTAAACCACTGTCGAGCAGGTAATTTATCAGCATCCAAGGTGGCATAGCCTTCAAATCTCATGTTTTTTTTGCTGGCTTCTAGGATCATTTTTCCGTTGAAGAAAGTTTTCACATCCATACGAAAAGAGTCTTTTTCCGGAATATCACCGGCAGCGGTGGTAATCACACTTCGTTTGTAGTTTTTGTCGGTTTGAAGGTCGCCTTTGATGTTGTTAAAAAACACTTCTTGGTTGTATCCGGGGATATTATATTGGTAATATCCGGTTGCTTTGTACACGTTTTTGCCCAAGATATCCACTGTGGCCCGGGTGATGGTGTGGTACTTGCTCTGGGTATCGGCTTCGATGCGGGCGTTGTAAATTTGGCGCATTTTACCCCCTGATTGAATGAAAATATCGGCGGTATCGGGCGGGTACACATACGCATCGGCGGTATTGATAATTTTTACGCCACCGATGCGGAGCAGGTTGGTTTTTAGGTCGTAGAGGGCGGTTTTGCCTTCAAAAGCGAGGGAGTCCTGTGCTTTATCGGTGGAAATAAACCGACCCAATCTTTTTGAATCGGCTTTAAATTCAATGGTTTGACGCTTCATATCCCAGGTGAATTCATTCATCGAGGTGCGGTATTGGTCGAGTGGCAAGGTGGTATTGGCATCTTCGGAGTTGGCCTTGAAGTGGCCTGTTTGGGCGTCGAAATCTAATTCTCCATCTACATTCCGTGAGTCAAAAGCGATGCCCTTGTTGTTGAGGGCCTTGATTTCCAGGTTTCCGGTATCGGCACTGGCCTGAAATGGCCCATAAGAAATAATTTTAGAGGTCAGTTTGCCCTCCGCCCATTCAAACTCTCCACGGCCTTTCAAACCCGATGGCGTTAAGATCAACACGCCCTTGTGGGTGTAACCCTGCACTTTAAACAAGTCAAAACCCTTTGCTTTGCTTTCTACGTACATGGAGTCTCTGAAAGGCAGCCAGTTGACCGATACATTTTCTCCTTTTGCCTGGGGTACTTTTACGGCACTGGCGCGGTCCTCGGTCATGAAAAACTTTTTGGCTGTTCCGGTGGTCTGTTTTGGCCTCAAGATAAAATCTTCCGACTCGATGTCGGCGGTGAGGTACTCGAGGGTGCCCTTTCCGCGCAGGCCCTTGTTGCTGAGGTCGAGTTCGCCGGTAAAATTACCCTTTTGGGTGTAGGTGGTATAGCCTGTCGTTGGTGTACGGTGCACAAAACCAAACGATTTGTCCTCATCCCGCACCACGATGGTTTCCTTGAAGGGTAGGAAAATGGTGGCCGGGAAAAATTCGCCCTTAAACCTCAATTGTTCCTTGGTGTAACTGTCCAATCCGTTGAAGGAAAAAGGATCGAGTTTGAAATAAAAAGAGTCTCTGGAATAAGCGCCGGCCTGAATGTCTTTGCGGTCATAGAACACAAAAGCGTTTTTTTTCGATTGCAGAGAAGGGAATATTCCGAGGTCTTCCCTACCCGATTTATTGTTGGGAGCATCTACAAGCAGGGCACCGCTCAACTGTTCAATGTTTGAGCTCATGGCGTTGGCAATAGGCTGTTTGTTGCTGTCAAACTCACCGGTGGGGATGTAAAAATCGAGGTGGCGTACGGAGTCAAATTCGACCTGAAATTTATCATACGTAAAGTGCATGTTGCTGCCTTGAAACAGCGTCATACCGGCGTATAGCCTTCCCCCAAAGCGCATATCGCGGTTTTTGAGCAAGGTAAGTTGCTTTTCTTCCGGCAACAGAGCCACTTTTTGGCGCTTACTCAGGTCTAGTTTTTTTACGGCATCAATTTGGGTTTCCTTGGTTACAAGGTCAAGTTTGGCGTTGGACTTTGCACTTTCAGATACGATGTTGATGGCATCAAAGTCGCGTTTTCCCTGACTGGCCAGTGCGTAGTGGACGAGTTTGTCTCGCAATTCGATTTGGTGTCGGTCAAAGTAATAGTTGATAAAACCTTCCTCTACCATTTGCCCCAGCAAGGTTTGGAGACTGGAGTAGTCGAATTTTTCGTTGATTTCAAAGGCGAAAGCATTGTCGGTTACAAAGCGGCCATTTTCTTCTTTGTCCAAGTCTGTTTTTTGCCACACGCGGTACAGCGTGGAAATAGGGTTTTGAGAGGCGATGTTCTGGATGTTCTGGTACACATTGGCATCGTAATAATTGCTACTTTCGAAACTCACGGTTTCTTGGGTTCCCTTGATGCCGGTATGGGATCCTATTTCCAACGAATCTTGGTTGATATACCAAGCAATGCGATCGGTATTGAGGTTCATGTTGTAAAAGGAGGAGAAAAAGGGGTTTTGCTCGGATCCTTTTTCACCTTGAGCAAGGGTAATTACTTGTTTTGGAATGTCGAGCCGGAGGGTGGCTGCCGGGTGATAGAGGCTATCGGTTTCCATGTAAAGTTTGGCATCCACGCCTTCAGCAATGACGCTTACACCGCGCTTGATGATGAACAACGACGCTTGCCCAAAGAAAATACGCTGGTGTTTTTTGTTGTACACCGTCATTTGGGCCTGTTCCTTGCCTGTACCGTATCCGTACAAAGAGTTGCCCGACAATTTAAAACCGCCCAAGTATTCAATTCCATTCCCGATATTATTGATTTTCAAGCGTTTTTCGAAGGATTCAAAACGTGGAAATTGGAAGGTGCGCAAAGAATCAGCCTTTTGGGTCGTACTTTTTGCACTCACCACCACATTGTGTTCAAAGCGACCTTTAATCCCTTCCTTGAAGTAGAGCGGATAGTAAAGGGTGGCGGTATCACACTGAAAAAGGGGCTTGTTGACTTCCACTTTGTACGATCCGAGTACCACATAAATGGACGGATCCATACCCGTTTCGGCCCAAGACACACTTCCGCCGGCGCCTTTCCAAACATTGTCATACGGAAGGTACTCGCCGGATGTTTTTATGATTGTCACAGAGTCCAGTTTTCTGGCACCGATCAGGTCTATTTCGCGGCACAGAAGTTTAGGCTCTTTGTTTCTATAGTCAAATTGATAATCACCACCCCTGATTTTCCAAGTAACAGCGCCTCCTTCTCCGGTTTTCAAGGCACGGCCCTCCAGAAGATCGCAGGAAAATTCAAGAAACTGTGAAATGGGCTTGGTGCGCCCTTTTTCAATGCCACCGAGCACTGTTTCTGCGAAGGTTTGCCACCGGGCAAAAAGCAAGGTATCAGCATCGTTTTTGGCCGCAATCACGGCGTTGATATAATTTTTATAATAGGGAAATGAAGAAAGGTTTTGTGCGCTTAAAATATTGGAAACCAATGCAATGCGCTTTATTTCACCTTCATTGATACGGCCTGTTTTGTACAACTTTTTAAAACGAGAAAAAGATTCCTCCAAGTCGGGCCGCTTGGAAGACGTCATAAATTCTCCCAGTTTGTCGACAAACTCAAGGGGTGTGTCCGAGAACTTCGCCGGGACTTGTGCCGCAAGGCCAACGCAGAGGATGTACTGAAAAAAGCAAGCGGCAATAAGCAATAGGGTGCGGGAAATATGGGTGCGAAAGAGATTCTTCATGACAGGTGGTAGTAGCCGTAATGTGTCGGATATTGAATGGATACAAACAAACGGGAAAAGTGGTAAATAAGGTGTGCAGTGGCGTACAGTTTCAGGGTGCGGCAGATAATTTTTCGTTGTTGGCATGTCGAGTGGCATCCCGGCTCGTTTTTTTTTCTAAGTTTTTCTGGAGGGCCTCGGTCAGGTTCACGCCAGTCTGATTGGCGAGACAAATCACGACAAACAATACATCGGCCAATTCATCGGCCAGTTGGGCTGGGGCACCGGCTGCCT